>JADFMN010000009.1 GCA_022563855.1 Armatimonadota bacterium | reverse complement strand
GCAATGGCACTCAGGCTACTTCGACATGCCTGAGGAAGTTCTCGACTTCTTCGAACTGGCAAGGTACTTTACCGTCGCCCTCACTCCGCGCGGAAACAGGATGGCCGACCTGCGCGAGAGGTGGATGCACAAGGTCGCCGCGCCAACAAAGTACGACCCGCTGCAACCCCTGCAGACGGAGATGCTGGTCGGCGCCGCGCGCGCTTTGGACGCAAACCTGGTCGCGTCAGTGCCGGACGACGCCATCCTATGGCTGAACCACATGTTGGAGTTTCCGGCGGTCCAGCCGTCGATGACAGTCAGCTACGTGATGGGCATCGTCTCAAAGGACTGGCACTGCGATGCGCGCATGAGCGGCGGTTGGCTGACAGTCCGGCCAAAGTCGTTCGCCGCGGCGCATGACGCATACCTGGACCGCGGCGCCCTGGAGTCCGCCATGCTACGGGCAGTCCGCGAACAGCGCTTGACGATCGCAAACTTGGCGACGTACGGCACCAGGCAGAGTTCGACCATGGCGCTCACGATGAGCGACGGTCGGCTGCTGGCACTGGCCGCGGGCAGGAGTGTCGGCTCCGCGATCTACTACAACCGCTACCCGTTGCTCTTCCTGGGCGCCACCAAAATCTTCGAGACTCCGCTTCAGCAGACCGAGTTCCAGTTCAACGCCGCGCAACTCAGCAAGGAGGCGCGCGACGTGCTCGCGGCGTGGGCGTTCGGAGACTCGTGGCAGAACACTTTCGGGCTCGACTACCTGTGGGAGGACAGGGAGCCCGACGCAGCGCACCCGCTCGGCCACATTTCGAAGCGACCGACCGAGGCGATGCCCGACGGGGTTCCGGCGATGCTCGTCGGCAAGATCACTCTGAAAACCGAACCTGGCCTTGCAGTGCTCTACGGGCCGGACAAGAATTGGAGCGCGCCGATCATCTGGAGGGCCGAGGGTTTTGGTGGGTTCGGTGTCGACGAGCTTGTCGCCGACCGTACCGCGAAGGCCCAGACGATTGAACAGACGGTACTCAGGTTGGAGTTCATGCTCGGCCCGAAGCTTGGGCTCGTCGCGGAGATGGAAGACCCTCCTGCCGTGGACCCGGACGCTTGGGTCACGTTCGGCGACCTGCCAGCGAACGTCATCGAGTTTTGGCTTGCGAAGCAGCGAGCTCGCGAACAACCTGAGAAAGCGCCCGCGCAAAAGCCTCCGCCGAATTGATTGCTGGATTCCTCGGGAGCGCGGGCCGAACGCCCGCGCTCCATTTCGAGTGCAGGTACCCTCAGAGACATGAAACAGCCGTTCACCCTCCAGATCGGTGCGTCCGCGCCAGACTTCAGCCTGCCGGCGACCGACGGGAATACGTATTCCCTGAGCGATTTCACTGATGCGAAGGCGCTCGTCGTGTTCTTCACGTGCAACCACTGCCCATATGTGCTGGGCAGCGACGAACAGACGCGCAAGACGGCTGACAAATACGCGTCGAAGGGCATTGCGTTCGTTGGGATCAACAGCAACAGCAAGAATACTTACGAGCACGACGACTTTCCGCACATGGTCGAGCGGATGAGCGAGCACAACTTCCCCTGGAAGTACCTGCACGACGAGTCGCAGGAGATCGCGCTCGAGTACGGCGCGATGCGGACGCCGCACTTCTTTGTGTTCGACAAAAACCGGAAGCTCGTTTACACAGGCAGAGCGATCGACAACCCGATGGACTGGACGAAGTCGACGACGAACGAGTTGGAGGACGCGCTCGACGCGGTGCTATCCGGTAACAAAGTCGCCACGGACCTCACGAATCCGATCGGATGCAACGTCAAGTGGGACGGCAAGGACGCCCACTGGATGCCCGCCGAAGCGTGCGACCTCGTGACGAGCGGCTAGTCGAGCGAGTCCAGCGCCTCGGTCAGATCGCGGACGATGTCGTTGACGTCTTCGATGCCGACGCTGAGGCGAATGCCGCCTGGCAGGATTCCGGCGGAAACCTGTTCTTCTGGCGGAATCGAGCTGTGGGTCATGCTCGCCGGGTGCTCCATCAACGTTCTTATCTGTCCTAAAGAGACAGCCAGCGTCACACTGAGCGCGTTGTCGGCGATGTAGTCGCTCACGATTACCGCGCTCTTGTAGGACTGCTCGTAGTCTCCTGCCAGCACGAAGTAGATCATCGATCCCGGCGCGAAGTTTCCGTCGAAGTCCAGCATCTGCCGTCGTGCCAGATCTTTCTGCTCGAAGGAGTCCAGCCCAGGATAAAAGACCTTTGCGACTTTGGGATGGCTCTCAAGCGCCTCCGCCACAACCTGCGCGATCTCCTGCTGCTTCTCCAGCCGCATGGCGAGCGACGGCACGCCGTAGGTCAGAATGTGCCACGCAGCGTCCGGGGAGATTGACCCACCGAGGAGCGAACGGCATTGCAGCAGGTCGGTCTCCTTCGATCGAGGGCCAACTACAACTCCGCCCATCGTCGCGCCGAATCCGCTTATGTGCTTCGTGAGACTGTGGATCGAAAAGTCGATGCCGAACGGAAGAGGCCGCTGGCCTGACGGCGAGGCGAAAGTGTTGTCGATGATCGTGACCAGTCTGCTCTCCGGCGGCCGGTCGGCGTTGATCTTTTCCGCGAACTCTGCGACAGCCGCCAGGTCGATCAACTCCATGGTCGGGTTGCACGGCGTCTCGAAGAAAAGCACCCTGGTCTCCGGCTTGACGGCGTCCCCCAGGGCTTGCATATCTTCAAAACTCACGGCCGTGCTGCTGACGCCGAACCGGTCGAGCCACTTCACAATGTAACTGTAAGTGGCGCCGTAGATCGCCGGATGGTAACACAGGTGCTCGCCGGACTTGACGTGGACGCCGATCGCTGCGCTGATCGCCGCCATACCAGTGCCGTAACACACCGCGCACTCCCCCTTTTCCGCAAACGCGAGCGTCTCTTCGAGCAGGCCCGAGCACGGTTCGTCCATCCGATCGTATATATATATCGGGGGGGCCGTGCCGCGATCAACATCCGGATTTGCGAACTGGCTGAATCCCTGTGCGCCTCTAGCCGCGCTTCCCAGGCGGAACGCTACGGCAGTCGTGATCGGAGGAGTAATGTGGTACCGGAAATCCCACTTTTCGCTCTTGAACTTGCCGTGGATCAGGACTGATCTGTCACGGTATTGATCCTCTCGTGCCATGCCCCAACCTTACCCAATTAGCGACAACTGCTGATCCACAAAAGAAAGCAACTATCCGCAAAGGGTTTGCGAACGTTTATTTCGGAAATAGCCGTGAGGCCGTTTACTTGCCTTCGAGCTGCTTGGCGTAGCGGCGGCGGAACTTCTCGACGCGGCCGGCGGTATCGACGATCTTCTTCTGCCCGGTGTAGAGCGGGTGGGTAAAGGCGCTGATCTCGACGTGGATGACGTGGTGCTTGATACCGTCGATCTCTCGAAGTTCATCCGAAGACTGCGTCGTGATACCGGTCCACTCGTGCTCGCCATCAATGAACAGAGCCGGGTGACTGATAGGATGGATTCCAGACTTCATCGTTGCGTTCCTCGGCTGGGCACAGCGCAGTCGAAATAATAGCACAATCCAACCCTGCTCCACGTCGCCAAGTGCCTACCGCCAGGAACCGGAAATCAACCTTCCCAGCGTCCTCAACCATGCCCTGGTAGACTCGGAATTAGCTTCAATCATCCGTTCGTCAATGGCGCCGCTCGGAGAACGCCCTGAACTTCAGTTATCTGCGAGATTCGAACAATGAGCGAAAAACGAGTTTACTTATTCCGTGACGGCAACGCCGAAATGCGGGACCTGCTCGGCGGCAAGGGCGCAAACCTCGCCGAAATGACAAACATAGGGCTGCAGGTGCCGCCAGGCTTCACGATCACGACCGAGGTCTGCAACGAGTATTACGCCAGCGGGAGCCAGCTGCCGCACAGCTTGATGGAAGAAGTCAACGCCTGTCTCGAGGCCGTTGAAAGCGAGCTTGGCAAGCGGTTCGGCGATGCGTCGAAGCCGTTGCTCCTTTCGGTGCGATCTGGGTCGAAGTTCTCGATGCCCGGCATGATGGACACGATCCTGAATCTCGGACTCAACAGCGATACGATTCCTGCGCTCGCGGAGGGGGGGAACGAGAGGTTTGCGTACGACGCTTACAGGCGGTTCATCATGATGTTCAGCGACGTAGTCCTTGGAGTGCCGAAGCAGCAGTTCGAAGATATATTGAGAGCGAAAAAGGTCGAGGTGGGCGTCACGGGCGACGCCGATTTGAACGGCGACGACCTCCAGCAAGTTTGCAGCGAGTCGCTCGGACTAGTGCAGTCGAAGACGGGGCGCAGCTTCCCCAGCGATCCGTCGGAGCAATTGCAGCTTGCGATCGAAGCCGTGTTCCGGAGTTGGTTCAACGACCGGGCGATCACTTATCGCAAGACCGAGAAGATACCGGACGAAATCGGGACTGCCGTCACCGTGCAGGCGATGGTTTTTGGAAACCTCGGCGAGGACTGCGGTACCGGTGTGGCCTTCACTCGCGACCCTGCCACTGGCGAAAACATCCTGTACGGCGAGTACCTGATGAACGCGCAAGGCGAGGACGTGGTAGCCGGTACCCGAACGCCGCTGCCGATCATCGAGTTGGAGCGCCAGAACCCTGAAGTGTTCAAGGAGTTCTCGGACATCTGCGATAACTTGGAGGCGCACTACAAGGACATGATGGACATCGAGTTCACCATCGAGCGGGGTCGGCTCTTCATACTGCAGTGCAGGGTCGGGAAGCGAACCGGCCCGGCTGCCGTTCGTACCGCAGTCGAAATGGTCGACGAGGGACTGATCGGCAAAGAGGTTGCAACGCAGCGTATCACTTCGTCCCATCTCGACCAACTGCTGCATCCGCGTCTCGACGAGGTGTACACAACGGATCGGCACATTGTTCCAATAGCGGTGGGCCTGGCCGCATCGCCGGGGGCAGCCGTCGGCAAAGCGGTGTTCGACGCCGATACCGCCGAGCGGTTGGGCGACGCCGGCGAGAAGGTCATTTTGATCAGGGACGAGACGAACCCCGATGACGTGCACGGGATGCTTGCGGCAAAGGGAATCCTCACTGCGAGAGGCGGCAAGACGTCACACGCCGCCGTTGTCGCCCGCGGGTTCGGCATCCCCTGCGTCTCTGGCTGCGAAGGCATCGTGGTCGACGAGGTGAATAGAAAGTTCACTTACCAATCGCATGAAATCGCGGAGGGCGACTGGGTCACGATCGATGGCAGCACCGGCAAAGTGTACGGGACGGAGATTCCTCTCATCGCCCCGGACGTCAGCGGGCACTTCAGCACGCTCATGACGTGGTGCGACGAGTATCGAAAGCTCGACGTCCGCGCAAACGCCGACAACGCTCGCGACAGCAAACAGGCTCTTGAATTTGGCGCGCAGGGAATCGGGCTTTGCAGGACGGAACACATGTTCTTCGAGGCAGACCGACTCCCCATCGTACAAGACATGATTCTTGCAAAGAACGACACGCAACGCGACGCCGCCCTACAGAAGTTGCTGACGGTTCAGCAAGGCGACTTCGAGGCGATTTTTGAAGTGATGGACGGGAAACCGGTCACAATCCGACTGATCGATCCGCCGCTGCACGAGTTCTTGCCGAGCCATGTGGAGCTGCTGCGCGACGTCACAGAGCTGAGGCTTGCGGTGAACAGTCTCGGCGGGCAGTCGCTCAAGACTGTTCTGGCGGAAAAGGAGGCGCTGCTCGAAGTCGTTGAAGGGATGAAGGAGACCAACCCGATGATGGGCCTGCGAGGCGTCCGACTCTCGATCATGATGCCGGGAATAGTCGGCATGCAGACACGCGCGATCATGCAGGCTGCGACGAAACTGACCAAGCGCGGAATCAAAGTCCTGCCGGAGATCATGATTCCGCTCGTCGGCCACGTGAACGAACTGCGGGAGGTCCAGCAGCAGCTAGACGATGTTGCCAAGGCCGTTTGCGCAGAGCAAGGCGTCGACGTGCCGTATATGTTCGGCACGATGATCGAGATACCGCGCGCGGCTCTCACGGCGGACGAGATCGCACAGTACGCGGAGTTCTTCAGCTTCGGAACGAACGACCTGACGCAGATGTGCTTCGGCTTCAGCCGCGACGACGCAGAGGCCAAGTTCCTCGGTCGGTACGTCGAGAAGAAGATACTGCCGTCCAACCCGTTCGAGACGATTGACCAAGCCGGCGTCGGCGAGCTGATGCGGATCGCCATGAAGAAGGGGCGTGCAGCACGGCCCGATCTCAAGTGCGGCATCTGCGGCGAACACGGCGGCGAAACGGAGTCGATCTACTTCTGCCACGAGCTGGGGCTTGATTACGTTTCGTGCTCTCCGTTCCGGGTGCCGATCGCACGCCTGGCGGCTGCGCAAGCGGTGTTGCGCGAGCGGATCGCCGTCACGGTCGACAAGTAAGTCCGATGAAGAACGGATCGCCACGACGGATCATTGTTCGTGGCACGAGCGGTTCAGGCAAGACAACCATGTCCAGGGCTCTGTCATACGTTCTGGGGATCGAGCACACTGAGTTAGACTCGCTCTACCACCTCCCCGATTGGAAGGAGAGACCGCAGGACGAACTCGCGGAGATGGTCCGAGAAATCGTGGCGAACGAGACTTGGATCGTCGACGGGAACTATGGCGCGGTCCTCAACGAGTGCTTGGTGAGCGCTGACACGGTGGTCTGGCTCGATTATTCGTTCTTGACCGTCTTCTTGCAGCTGCTTGCTAGGACGGTCCGCAGATCGTGGAAACGCGAGGAGCTTTGGCACGGAAACCGGGAGACGTTTTCCAAGTCGTTCTTCAGCCGAGACAGCATCCTGTGGTGGATGATCACCACTCACGCAAGACGCAGGAGACAGTGCAACGAACTGGAGCGACAGTTGGCGAACTCCTCGATCTGCTTCCTACGCTTCAAGAACCCACGCCAAGCAGACGAGTGGCTCCGTCAGTTGAAGTGAGGGAGGTTGAGCGTCCGGCCAAGGCGTACCGTGGCACCGTCCACGTCGTTCGAAAGGCGGGGGAACGGTGGGCCGTGCCCGATCGACAGCCGCTTCCTGACTAGTGGCCGCGTCGGAAAAGCGTTGGTTCGCCGGATTCGTGGTCGAGCAGCCGGCGCTTGCGCCACAGGCCGCCGCCGTAGCCGGTGAGCGTTCCATCGGCGCCGACGACGCGGTGGCACGGCACGATAATCGCGATGCCGTTGTCGCCGTTTGCGCGCCCAACCGCGCGCAGTGAGCCGGGGTTGCCCAGATCGATGGCAAGCTCTCCGTAGCTGCGCGTTTCGCCGTAAGGAATCTTTACGAGGGCTTGCCAGACCTGTAGTCGGAAGTCGCTGCCGCGCGGTTCGATCTCAACGTCAAAGACCTTGCGTTCCTTGCGGAAGTACTCTGCGAGCTCGCTACTAGCTTGATCCAAGACCACGCACTCGCCCGGAGTGATCGGTCTCTTGAATCTTCTTTTTAGTCGATCAATCTGTGTTTCGAGCATGCGCCTGTCTGTGAACTCAAGAAGACAGAGGGCATCGTCGCTCGCGACCGCGATCATAGACCCAAGCGGCGTGTCGATCACAGTGGTCTTCAGAGAGTCATCAGAGGATATTGGCCCCTCGCCCGTCGAGGGTAGCGTCAGCATGCGTAGACTTTACCGGAGACTTGGCCTTCCTGCGCTACCGAAAACTGGACACCGATGTCACTGCGGAGAACGGTGAACCGCTGATCGGCATCGCCAGCATAAAGGAGTTGATACTGTCCAGCCAGGTGCAGTACGCGTTTACCATAGGGTAGAACCGAGCGCATGACATCACACATTAAGTCGACGTTGATCGCCACAACTCTCTTGTTGGCATCTCTAACTTGGGGACAAGAGTGGGCACGAGAGCACGTTGACGCATCGCCGAGGCACCAGGAGTGGGTCAATGTGCAGAACGGCGACCGAACGGTGAAGTGCTTCATCGTGTACCCGGAGCGCGAGGACAAGACCCAAGTCATCGTATTGATTCACGAAATCATGGGGATGACTGATTGGGTGATGTGGATGGCCGATCAGTTGGCCGAAGCAGGCTATATCGTGATCGCCCCTGATCTGTTATCGGGCATGGCCGATGGCGGTGGGCGCTCGATCGACTTTGAGACCGCCGGCGCGGCGCGTGAGGCGGTAAGCAACCTGCCGCCGGAACAGGTGACCGCAGACTTGAACGCTGCCTGTGAATACGGCAAGGCGATCGCAAGCGCCAACGGCAAGGTCTCAGTGGCCGGATTCTGTTGGGGCGGCTCGCAGACTTTCCGTTTTGCGACCAACCGCGACGATCTGTCAGCAGCGTTCGTTTTCTACGGAACGGGGCCGACTGACGCCTCCGCAATCGACCGTATCAAGTCACCAGTGTACGGATTCTACGGCGGCCGCGACAACCGGGTCAACGCGTCTATACCCGCGAGCGAATCGTTGATGAAGAGCGCGAACAAGACGTACGAACCCGAGATCTACGACGGCGCCGGCCACGGATTCATGCGAAGCGGCCAACAACCGGGAGCACAGGCGGCGAACGCCGCAGGGCGCGACGCCGCCTGGAAGCGCTGGCTCGAGATTCTGGGTCGATCCTGACATCGCCCGACGCCGTTTCGATAGATCCTCTCCGATCGGAGAGGTAGCCTTACTGCCATGACTGTCGCGCTTTTGGCCGCCCTGGTGCTCCCTTCCCCACTGCCGAACGAACCGCAAAACGTAGCAGACCGCCTGCTGGCGCGCGGGCTGACCGATCTCGGCGCATATGAGATGTTGTACGAGCTTTGCACTACCATCGGCGGTCGGCTGAGCGGTTCGCCGGAGGCCGCGAGAGCCGTCATCTGGACCGCGTTGCAGATGGACGAGATCGGGCTGAGCAACATCCGCCAAATACGGTGCATGGTCCCGCACTGGGTGCGAGGCGCTACCGAGCGGGCTGCTATCATCGTCAGCGACGACCGGGTGCATGGGCTCTCGATCTGCGCGCTCGGGGGTAGCGTTGGAACGCCCGTCGGAGGCATCGAGGCCGAAGTTGTCGAGGTTAAGTCGCTTGAGGAGGCGGAGAACCTCGGGGAGCGCGGCAAGGGCAAGATCGTCTTTTTCAACCGCGGGTTCGATCCGACGCTGCCGACGACTTTCGCGGCGTACGGCGGCACGGTCGATCAGCGTTCCGGCGGTGCGTCCGCCGCGGCGAAGTCCGGCGCCGTCGCCGTGCTTGTGCGATCCATGACGCTGGCCAAGGACGACGAGCCGCACACGGGCGCGATGCGGTACTCGGAAGGCCGCCGGATTCCGGCTGCGGCGCTCGGCATTCAGAGCGCTGACCGGCTGAGCGCGGCTCTCAAGAGAGGTCCGGTCACTGTTCGCCTCGAGCTTAGCTGTAGAAGCCTGCCGGACGAGCCGTCGGCCAACGTATTGGGCGAGATCGTAGGATCGGAGATGCCGAACGAAGTGATCGTCATGGGCGGGCACCTCGATAGCTGGGACTTGGGCCAGGGCGCGCACGACGACGGCGCCGGGGTAACGCAAGCCTTGGAGGCTCTGCGACTGCTGAAGGAGTTGGGGCTGAGACCGAAGCGCACGATCCGCGTCGTGGCGTTCATGAACGAGGAGAACGGTCTGCGCGGTGCGACGGCTTACGCTGAGATGGCGGCGAACGCCGACGAGGTCCACTACGCGGCGATCGAATCGGACGCAGGCGGCTTTATGCCGCGGGCGTTTAGCGTCACGGAGTCGAAGCTCGAGCGCGTGCAGGAGTGGGCGCCTCTTTTTCAAGTATTTGGTATCGAGCGATTTACTCCTGGCGGAGGGGGCGCCGACATCAACCCGCTCGGGCCGCTCGGCACGACGCTGTTCGGCCTGCGACCCGACAATCAGCGGTACTTCGACTACCACCACTCGCGGAACGACACGATCGACAAAGTCAACGCGCGCGAGCTGGAGATGGGCGCGATGGCGATGGCGCTGCTGGCGTGGCTGATCTCTGAAGAGGGTCTGGAAGACCAGACCTCCACCCCCTAACCCCTCCTCCTCCGGTGCAGGAGGAGGGGGAGCCGGAGCAATTCGGTGCGCCACGGTCAGGCCCGAAGGGATTGTCCGTGCGTTGCGGGTGGCACGTCATCCTGAGCGAGCCTGTCCTGAGCTTGACGAAGGATAGGATCCTGCGACACCGCGCTCTGGCATAAGCGTCGCTTCGGCCCCCTCCTAACCTCCCCCGGCCACGAGTACATGGGACAAGCGATAGTCGGCAGGCCGGGAGAGGGATTCGGAGCGCGGACTCTCAGTCCAAGGCAAGTGTGCCACGGTCAGGCCCGAAGGGTTTGTCCGTGGTCCCGAACTTGACGGTGTGGCACGTCCATATGGAGGGTCGTCGCGATCACGTACTTACCGCTTAAAGAACGAGACGTTCGGTACGAAAAAGATCCTGCCCGATGTGGCAGGATCTTCTCTCGATCAGAATTAAGCTCAGCGCTTTCGTCTGCGTCGTATCAGCGCTAGCACGCCAAGACCGAGCACGGCCATGGTCGCTGGCTCTGGAACGGGGTTCAGCCCACCCATGAGCAGATCGTAGTTGCCACCATCGAATCCACCGAGTGCCATGTAGTACGTTCCAGTGTACTGCGCCTGATAGTTGAGGATCAGCGTATCCAAACTGCGGAACCCGATGCCGTTCATGAACGAGTTGCGCGAGTAGTAGATGTCATCGTCGCTAAAGAGTACGTTGCCCGAATCGTCGTAGAGAGTCAACGTCGTATCAACCGGATTGCTGAACCAACGACGCGACATCGTGTTCGCCTTCAACAGCGATCCGGCGTCGGCGGTGAACGAATACATATCGACTTCGCCAGAGTTGGCGAGCGATCCTCGGATGTTGACGGCGGTAATCCCGGAGAGCGGAAGTGGATCGCCAAAGATCGCCTGTGCGGTGCCGAAGGAGCCCTTGAACCCGGCCGCCTCTGCGATCGTAGTTCCGAGAGTCGGCGCAACGCCATCGGCGTACTCTAATTTGAGTTTTTCGAGAGGGTTGAGAGTGCGCGGCACGACCCTTCCGCTACGGGTCAGGCCAGTTGAACCGGTTGCCATGATGTGCCTGTTCTGCTGTCCAAATACGTTGTAAGTCGGGGCTTGGATATTGTCTACGCCATAGGTGTCGTAGTGCTGCAGACCAAGGTTGTGCCCCATCTCGTGCGCGGTAGTACCAGCGACGCCGTTTGCAAGTCTGTTGATGTTGGTCGCTCGAGAAAAAGCACCGGCGTTCACTGTAAACCCGAAGTTCGCGATGTATATGCTTGCAATGTCGTCCTTGAAACGGTTGCGCCAGTCGACGCGCTCCGCACTCCCGAGCAGCGAGTTCGAGGACGTCGTCGCGCCGAGTCGAACCGTCTCATAAACGCCGCCTGGCATCGACGTAAAGATCGGTGCGTTAAAACCGTTGTAGATCGTTTCGACATTTGACTTGACCATGCCCCTAAAGGTCGTTTGCTCTGCGTTGGTCATTCCAGACCCATATCCGCCGGACATCCATGCTGCGTTGATGGTCGTCTGCGAGCCTGACCAGTTGAACCAAAAATCAGCGGCGGTGCCGGTCGTTGAAAGTGCGACGAGGGTAGCGCAAGCGACAACGCCCCGCACCATGTATATTCTATTCATCTGTCTCTCCGATCTAAACAAAAGCTCTCCCGAAATCATTATATCACGAAGACAGACGGATGCTGGCCAAACACCAGTATAATTACCAGGCTCGTGCCTGTGTTGCGATAGCCTTTTTTCCGGTTGCAGTCTTTGGGTCAGGACACGCATACCTCAGCCGCGAGAGGCATTCCGGCGCAGCCTTGCATCGAGTTTCGCGGTCTGCCGGCTACCGTGACGAATAGAGGGTCGTCCTCCTGGGCGACCTTGGCCATCGATCGACTGTCCGTTTCGTTACTGCCACGAACGATCTTCCACAGTCAATCGACCTCGACCATCTCGATGTTGGCGATTGCGATCAGGCCGCCGCCGTGCGGTATCGGCATGCGCACGATGTTTATGGTCGTGCTGGAGGTCGGGCCCGACTGCCATACCATGCTGATCTCGGCGTACTTGCCGTAGCCCGCTGGCTGTGGCTGGCTCCGCTCGCCGCCGACCCGTATCTCGTACGTCGGAATCCACTCGCGCCCAGCGTTCAGGCTGACGCTCTGAAAGCTGATCTTATACGTCGTATTTGGCTTGCATCCCACAACTGCGGTCCACAGCAAGAGCGAGTCGGTGCCGCCCGCGTTGGCGAAGAAGACCTGTTCCTTGCCTGTCGGTCGCTTCGGAGCGCGATACTCCTCTGAAGTTATGAACAGCCTGTGCAGGAGCGGGTCGTTCCACTTTGGCGCGACTGTGTAGCCCATTTGCCAGAGGCAGTTCTTGCTCGGCGGTGTGTATTTAAGCGCGGAAGCGAAGCCCGCGTTTCCAGTTGAGAAGTCACCTGTGGGCAGGGGGTTTGGGGCAGATTTGGTCGGGCGTGTCGGCGCGGTAGAGCGCTTGTACGGCTCGCGCTCCCGGCCGTATTCACTCAAGGCGCGCTGGTACGTCTCCGCAATCGCCAGGGTCCGCCTGATGTCGGGGTCTTCCATGTTCGGGTAGCGGTGATGAGCCGCCGAGATCGCTTTGCTTATCGTGCGCTCCGCCTCGTGCGCGCGTCCGGCTTCGTACGACTCGGCCATGTCCCGGATCGCCTGCGCCAGAACGGCGATAGTGGCGTTCTTGTCCACGGAACTGTCCACGAGCGCACGGTTGTCGAACGACACGGACGTCGCCTCGGTCTTGGTCACCTGCTTCTTGCGGTCGAGGTCGTAGTACGTGAGTTTGACCTTCACCGGCACGCGCGAGGTGCGTTTGGTTCCGGCATTTGGCTTGAACCGGATCAGGACTACCTCGGTCATCCCGCTGTTCATGTTGTCGAGCTTGATGCTGACTTTGTTCCCGCGGATTTTTGGGTCGTATCCGTAGACCTTTTCGATCTGGAACCCGCGTGGAAACTCGATCTCGACGTTCGGCTCCACCGCGACCGGGGACAGCAGGCTCTGGACCTCTTTCGAGAACACCTTTTCGATGTCTTGTGCGTTTGCCACGAAGTGGAACAGCCCACGTCCGCTGCTTGCGAGCGTCCTGAGGAGGTCGTGGTTCAGGTCCTGTCCGACTCCGATCGTGCTGAGGTCGATGCCGCGGTCGTTGTACACGAGCGATCCCTTGGCGATCTGGTCCGGGTCGGTCACGCCCCGGTTCGCGATGCCATCGGTCAGCAGGATAACGCGGTTGGTTGCGTCCTTCCGGTACTGCTTGAGCGCCTCCTGGTATCCGAGCGACAGCCCTGCGTCGATGTTCGTAAAACCTCCGGGCTGGATGCCGCGGATTGCGTTTTTGACGGCCTGCTTGTTTGTCAGGCGCGCCGCTGGCAACAGGACGTGCGCTTCTGAGTCAAAGACGACGATCGAGAGCACGTCGGTCTCCCGGAGTTTGGTGACGAGGGTCAGCAGGGCCGACTTCACGCGCGTCATCTTGTTCGTTTCTGCCATCGAACCGCTCTTGTCGATGACCAGAGAGAGGTTGACTGGCTTCCTGTCTTGCCTGTCATTCAGGAGCGAGGTGCTGAGACCCACTTGCAGAAACACGCTCCCTTCGGACATCAAGTCGCTGCTCCAACGGACATCGAGCCCGACGGCTTCTCCCGCTCTCGGACGGCCGATCTCGTGGCGGTGGTAGTTGACGAAGTCTTCGACCGCGATTTCGCGCGAACCTGGGATCACTCCCAAGCTCCCCAGATAGCGGGTTCTGGCCGCTGAGGCGGTCGAGGTGCCATCTTGCGCGGTGCCTATGCACGGCAGGACGAGAAGAACGATCGACGCGAAGAGGGCCGTGCAAATACCCACGCTTCGTGCCTTTTTCACTGTTTGCGACATTTGTTTCACTCACTGCCCTAAGACCGGAGCAAACCGCATGCGGCTCCGTTTCCAGGGACTCCTGCTAATCGGACGCGCAGGGCGATGGCGGAGTTACGCACAGGTGTCGAGTGTCTTGTCGTCCGCCGAGAACAGCCAGTAGAGCCAAGGGGTCTGCTTGGCGGCACCTACAAACCGTATCGGGCCTGACCGTGGCACACATTGCCGTTCTAACGGCGATCGCACGACTAGAAACTTGCGTCTTGCACGGGCTTATAGAACAGCCACAAGTTCGGCCGGACGATGTCAAGTTTTTCTGGAGCCATTTTGATCGACGAAATCCGGACGTAGATCAGTTCTGGCCGCTCGTACGGGGACCTTACGGTTGCGGGAGCCCATCGGCTGATCGCGAGGCACAGGTCCCAGCCGTCGGAGTCCGACATCTCCACAGTAACTGAGGCTCCATCGAACTCGACAGCAAGCCGGTCGACGACCGACTCGTCATCGAGCAAAAGAGCTATGCCCTTGGTCGTGGCGGCGAGCCCAGGCACGCGTGGGAAGTCCTTGCTCAACTGCACCACGACAACGTTGGTCTGACTGCCCTTCTTCAGCCACAGCTCTAACATGTGGAAGGAACCGTCCGCGTCGTCGCGCTCTTCTTTGAAACTGAACGTGAAGTTCGTCTTTCCACCCTTCTCACTCTGCTTCCAGCTGTCTAGCACGGCAGAACTCGGCACTGGTATATCTATGTACTGATCGTATCTGGCGGTGAGCGCCACAATGGACGCGAGAGGCTCTTTCTGATCCGGCCACTCGTACTCGTTCAGCGCGATCCGGACGTAGTCGTAATCCTCGACCTTGACCGTGTTTGCGTGGGCCGTCTCGTCTCGCTCGTACGTCCCGGGCTCCAAGATCATCGCGTGCCCAGCGACCTTGCCATCCCTATAGTCCTTTCCGATGATGATCTCGTTCGAAATGACATACTCGACCCTCCAGCCTTCGGACTCGGGAAAGATCTCGCGCCACAAAGCGACTTCTTCTTCGTAATCGGCTTTGTACGTGAGGCGATGGACGCGGTTGATCGCAAGCGCGCCGCCGAAGCTTGTCAGGTACTCCGTCACGCTGATGATCTCAGCGTCCTTGAACCTGTCGAGCTCGACGATCGGCCGCGTCGACGGGTCTAAATCCTGGCCGTAGGCAATTCTTGGAAGCTGTTGTTTTTCGGCTGCGTCTTGAGCCAGCGGCTGCTGATAATTCCTGCATCCCGCGACGGCAAGCGCCATGATCGATGCCAACACCACGGCCCGTCCGAGCCACTGTTCCCTCATGACAGTCATTGTACAAGACTGGGGCGCTTGATGGCGTGTGCCAATCCGGTGTGCCACGGTCAGGTTCGAAGAGTTTGTCCGCAGCGCACCTCATTGACACTCCCATGGCGGGCATGCTACCGCCCTTCGGCGGCTCGGACAGACAATGCCTAATCAAGGGCTCGCGCCGGTATACTTCACTCTTCATAGCGAAGGACTGACCATATGAAAGCACACCGCTCTTTCGTCCGATCCGCACTCGCCGTTTCCGCGAGCCTCTGGATTCTATTCGGTTGCGCTCTAGTCGAGAGCGGCTATATTGAAAGCGGACAGGTCATACAGGTAATGCCGAATCACGCGCCGCTCGTCGCCAACCTCGAGTCTTCGGACGACGGTTCGTTCTTGAAGATTCGGACGGCTTTCCGCGAGAACAACCCGGGATACGACATCGCATGGCACGCGGCAACGTCCGAGCTAGAGCCAGAAGACACCAGTAGGGTCGTGTTCGTCCAGCGGTACGCCTCTGTCGCGACCGTCGAGCCCGATGGTCACAGTTCCGACATTGATGTCGGAGACATCCTCATCCTCCGTCCGGGGGAGTCGGTCAGTGTCGATGTGCCGACAGACTTCCTTGCCTTCACGGTTCCCGAGCCGTTCCCTGACGAGCTTCCGACGTTCATCCGGCCGGACTGGGACGACAACATCACTGACGTCGTTGGCGGCTGTGCCACCGAGACCGGCGCTTACCGCCGCATACTGCTCACGTGGCTCGACTCCGTCGGCCCATACACGTACCACGCCCTCAACGCGCACCGCGTTAGGATCACCGACTCCTTCACGCACTACCACCCGATCGACGGCGGCTTCGACGAGTTCTATCTCGTTCAGATGGTCCAGCCCGAGGCGCGCATCATCACGAGCATGAGCGTCGATCTGATCGAGGACCCCGGTTCTGTTACCGCTGCACAGGCTGCTGGTTTGCTTGCAGAGACTCCCTTGCGGGTCGGCGACCTCGTGTACCTTCCGCGCGGCATGGCTCATCGCGGGGTCGACAGCGTTCTGGCCCAGGTCATCTCCACCCCCGGCTTCCGCCCCGGTGCCGAGATCGGTCTCGACCATTATCTGCGCGCGATCAACGAGCGGCTTTCGCTCAATGAGTCGGACGCGCTTCCGTACCATGAGGACGCGTCTGCTGAAGCTATCGTGAAGTAGCAGCGCGGAAATTCAGACTGCATCGTGTGTTAGGATAGTTTTTGATACGACCTATAAGACAAATAGGTCCTATCTGATCACCTTTCTCGATTCTGCGATCTGACGCCGTGCATGCGTTCGGTGAATCCCCCTGCTTCGATGAAGGATTTTTCCAGCTCTTTCATGAGCCGGTCGAGGAGGAAGTTCGCCTGGTGGATGACGCAAACCATTGTGTTGGCGGCTGTCTCCCGGCTCTTCTCTTCGATATACGTCCTATACGTCTTATACGACTTATCCTTGTTGTAAGCCATCTTTCTGATGTACTCCGCCTTCGGATGGTCTTTGGGCCAGAGTTCGTGGTCGTTTTGTCTGAGGAAGTCTTGATAGTCTAAGAGCAGTTCTTCCAAGCTAGCGCGAGCTACGCTGATGAGTTTGATCTCGAACTTGCTCGACGTGCCCGAAGCCATGCTCCCTTCTGCGATGTTCTGCTTTCCGCTTCGTGCGGCTTGTACCATTTGATCGACGGTCCGCGAGCGTCTGTCGATGAAGCGCGCAGTGAACTTGACCGTGGCGTCGTAGATGATTTCAGAGAGCTTGTAAGCCTCCAAATCCTTGTAGCCGCCGTGCGGCTTGATCAGTTTCTCTCTGTCTTCGTTCATGGTTCGCGCCTTTGCCGCAAGGATACGACATATAAGTCTTATAAGTCCTATATGACTTATAGAAACGCCCCCCCTCCTGCGGGGCAGGAGGAGGGAGATACGAGTCGACCTACATGCCCATGCCGGGCATGCCGCCCATGCCGTCCATGTCGGGCATGCCGCCGCCCTTTTTCGGCTCGGGCTTCTCGACCACGAGCGCCTCGGTCGTCAGCACGAGCCCTGCGATGGACGCGGCGTTCATGATCGCCGAGCGCACGACCTTGGCCGGATCGACGATGCCGGCTTGCACCATGTCGACCAGCTCGTCCGTTTCGGCGTCGAGTCCGATGCCTGACTTGGCGGCTCGCACTTCGGCGACGACGACGCTGCCCTCGAGGCCAGCGTTCTCAGCGATCTGCCGCAGCGGCTCTTCGAGCGCGCGCCGCACGATCATCACGCCGGTCTGCTCGTCGCCCTCCAGGTCGAGCTTGTCGAGCGACTTCTGGGCCCTGAGCAACGCGACGCCGCCACCGGCGACGATGCCTTCTTCGACAGCCGCGCGCGTAGCGGAGAGAGCGTCCTCGTACCGGTGCTTCTTCTCCTTCAGCTCCGTCTCGGTCGAAGCCCCGACCTTGATCACCGCGACTCCGCCGGAGAGCTTCGCCAGCCGCTCCTGCAGCTTCTCTTTGTCGTAGTTGCTGTCGGTGTTCTCGATCTGCGACTTGATCTGGCTGATGCGGCCCATAACGTCGGACTTCTTGCCGGCGCCTTCGATGATCGTCGTATCTTCCTTGGTGATGATGATCTTCTTGGCGCTGCCAAGCATGTCCATCGAAACGTTCTCGAGGGTCTGACCGAGGTCTTCGCTGATGAACGTTCCGGCGGTCAGGATCGCGAGGTCTTCGAGCATCGCCTTGCGGCGGTCGCCGAACCCCGGCGCCTTGACTGCTGCGATCTGCAGCACGCCGCGGATCTTGTTGAGCACGACCGTCGCGAGTGCGTCGCCGTCGATGTCCTCAGCGATGATCAGGATCGGGCGGCGCGCTTGCGCTGCCTTTTCAAGGAACGGGAGCAAGTCCTGCGCGCTGCCGATCTTCTTTTCGTGAATGAGGATATGCGGGTTTTCGAGCACGGTCTCCATTCGCTCCGGATCGGTCACGAAGTACGGGCTGATGTACCCTCGGTCGAACTGCATGCCCTCGACGATTTCCACCGTCGTGTCGCGGCCCTTCGACTCCTCGACCGTGATGACGCCGTCTTTGCCGACCTTGTCCATCGCATCGGCGACCCTCTCGCCGATCTCAGCATCGTTACCGGCGATCGCCGCGACAAACTGCACCTGCTCCTTGTCCTTGATCGGCTTTGCGCCCTTCTTGATATTGGCGATGACTACTTCGACGGCCTTCTCGATTCCGCGCTTGACCGCGATCGGGTTTCCGCCTGCCGCTACGTAGCGGAGTCCTTCCTGCACGATCGACTGTGCGAGCACTGTCGCCGTCGTCGTGCCGTCGCCTGCAACGTCGTTGGTCTTCGAGGCGACCTCTTTGCAGAGCTGCGCGCCGAGGTTCTCGTAAGGATCCTCCAGCTCGATCTCCTTGGCGACGGTGACGCCGTCCTTGGTGATCGTCGGTGAGCCCCACTTCTTGTCGAGCACGACGTTGCGGCCCTTGGGACCGAGAGTGATCTTGACCGCGTCTGCGACCTTGTTGACGCCGCGCTCCAAAGCGCGGCGCGCGTTTTCATCGTATAAAAGTGTTTTTGCTGCCATTGATTTTTTCCTGCTTTGCTGTTCTTCTGCTTTGCTGTTTTCCTTCTTCGCTGTCGCCCAGTAGTCGCCTTGTGGTCGCCAGGTCGTCATCACCAGGCTCGCCGGCGTAGACTGCCGCTGTTTCTCGAACGACGTCGCCTTTAATGGACTTCGTCAGGTTCTGCAACTTGATGCCAAGGCTCTTCAGCTTGCTGTTGATCTGTTGCGTGGACTCCTCTCTTAGGAGGCCGAGATCGACTGCAAGGATCAGAAGCGTCTCAAGTTCGTTGGCAGAGCCAACCGCAACCCTTAGGAACTGTGCAAAAGAACCGTCTGTCCTTCTGCCAGCGCCTTCCGCGATGTTGCAGGGAATAGAAACGGCCGCCCTGCGGAGCTGGGAGACAAGTCCATACCTCTCAGAATCTGGCAGTTCGGAAGACAGCTCATACGCCATCTTAACAACCTCGCGTGCGAGGTTCCAAACTACGAGATCCTTGTAACTACCCATGCTCCTATCAACTTGGCGACGATTTGGCGACGACCTGGCGACGCGCTAGTTAAGTATCGCGTAAATCTGATCCTCGTCCAGGATCGTGTAGTCCTGTCCATCGAGCGTCACTTCGTTTCCGCCGTACTTGCTGAAGAGGACGCGGTCGCCCTTCTTCACGCTGAGCTTGTTGCGGTCACCGTTGTCTAGAACGCGGCCGTCTCCGACTGCGATCACCTTTCCTTCGGTCGGCTTCTTCTTGGCCGAGTCGGGCAGGATGATTCCTCCGGCGGTCTTGTCGTCCGCCTCGAGAACCTGCACGACGACCTTGTCGCCGAGTGGTTTGATCTTTGCCATCTGTGTGTCGTTTCTCCTGGCCCGGCGAATTGGCACTCGCCGGGGCCGATTGCTAATTCTGGCTCTTTTCAGGGTCGTAAGGCAAGGGTTTTTGGCAGAGATAGGTATTGAGTGCCAGCTGAATTCTAGGTATCTTAGACCTATGCCAGAGGGGTTCGACTGGTCAAGGCCGCCGTTTGCGAAGAAGGTGTACCGCGTGCCTTTGTTACCGGTCTTTGTGGTGACCATGGTGTTTACCGCATTGACTTTCGCTGCTCTGCACTTTACTTTCCACGCCATCTATGGCCTTCAATGGTCGAGCCGCGACTATTGGCAGCTGCTGATCGTGCCGCCTGCAATGGCGATCATCGTGACGCCGTTGATGAACTGGCTTACACGGGTCGATCTGACACCGGATTCTATAACGACGTCCAACGCATACGGTATCCGGCAGAAGATGCCGATCAATGATATCGACCGAGCATGGCGACCGTGGTATGGGGTCGGTATTTTTGTAATCGTGCAGGGGAAGGGACATATGTTCCGTCTCTGGGTTCCACTCTTCCTTCGCGAGTTTCCTGACTTCAGCGCTGCTGTCCAACAAGTCACGCCTGACCATCATCCCCTTCGCGCCTTCCTCAAAGAGTACGCGTCGAATAGGAGGTGATCGCAAGAGATGGCGTTCTACATCTCGTTCCTCTCTACGCGACCGGTCGTCAAAGTGACGCCGCAGCTCGTGACGTCGAGGTCGCCCTGGCTCACGCACGTGTTGACGCTGGGCTCTTATTCGCGCAACATCGCAATCGATTCGCGCACGCGGACTGTGCGGATCGACATTCGCTATCTTTGGGTCGGTCGCAGACAGCACACGGTCGCGTTCGACCAGATCGCCTACATCACATACGAGTGCCTGGATCACACGCTCGGCGGCGGGTTTCTGAGCGGCGAGCGCGAGGGGCCGGAACAGTTCGAGGTCGGGCTCGGGTTGAAGAGCGGCAAGCGGCTCGACCTTTGCACGTTTACTGGAGAGGGCGAATACGTGTCCGATCACGCGTTCTTCTGGCAATGGCCGAGCCACAAGATCAAGGAGCTGACCGACGTCGCTGGCACGCAGCAAGAGGAGTCGATGAGCTTCGTCGACCTGATCTGTTACCGAATCGGCGTCCACCTCGGCCCCTGACGGAGCGCGGGGGTTCGCCCCAAAAAGGAGCGCGGGGGTTTGCCCCGCACCCCGGACTGCGGGCGTTTGGCCCGCCGTAGGCAGTAAACTGATGGAGCGATGGATCAATCACGGGGAAGATACTCACGTGGCTACTTGCCACACATCGACGCGGGAAGCGCCACACAGTTCTTGACATTCCGATTGGCAGACTCGCTGCCTGCTTCGTTGATATCTGCCTGGCGCTGCGAACTCTCTACGAAGACTGACAGCGAGCAAAAGAAGGAGATGTACAGTCGTATCGAAAAGCACCTTGACCAAGGCCATGGATCGCTTCTGTTACGGAACCCTGTTGCCGGCAAGATCGTCAACGAGGCGATCATTTTTTACAACGGAAAGAAGTACGTTTTGCACGCTTGGTGCGTCATGCCGAACCACGTCCACTTGCTCGTCACACCTCTCCCTGGGATTACTCTGACAGACATCGTTCGTCCGCTCAAGAGCTATACGTCGAAGTGCATCCACGAAGCGCTTGGAGGTAGCGGGCGTTTGTGGCAGCCGGATTTCTTTGACAGGCTGATTAGAGACAGCGAGCACCATGAGAAGGTCGCTCGGTACATCGAATGGAATCCTGTCAAGGCGGGGCTCTGCCACGACCCTTCGCTTTGGCCTTTTACGTCCTTTGGTCGAATCGGCCACGACGGACGTCTGGCTTGACAGCACGTGCGGGCCAAACGCCCGCGGACCGGGGTGCGGGGCAAACCCCCGCGCTCCATGTTTTCGCCCCCTTTCACTAAGAGTCAAAAAAAGAGTGCGCGAGGGAACTAGGCCGAAATGTTCACTAGGTTTGAAAAACGACATAATGATTTCATGACCGAAGCGGAAATCAAGAATCGCTTAGCGCGCGTATACGCTGCCTTTGGCGACAAAACCAACCTCAAGCCAGAGGACTTTGAACCTGAAGTTCAGAGTAGCGAAGACGGCTTCACGTTAACGCAGGACTTCAGGGGAGGTCGATCTCAAGAAGATCTTGATGGTGATGCAGCATCAATAATAAACGAGATCATGGGGATTCGAGACCGCACTAAAAAGTGGCTCCGCAATAGTGGCGGTGACGACAGTAAGGTTGATACTTTCATCAAGTCTGACCAAGCAGTTTCGCTTGTGCACGATCTCGCAAATACAGACAAGCACGGTGAGCTTGACGGACCGCCGTTTTCAGGGCACAAACCGAATCTTGTGAAGGTCGATCGGTTCGCGACGCTCAAGTACGACCGATCAACAGGCACCTATGCTAAGAGTGGCCAGATCATTGGTGCGCCATTTGACTTTCAGACTGGTGAAATATCGGGTAGTGGAACGAGTTCGAATATGGAGGTTGTGCTTGGCAGCGACATCCATGACGAGAATGGGAACAAGATCGGCGAGCTCCAGAAGGTTCTGCCTGATGCAATCTACAAATGGGAGCAGTTCTTGATTTCAGAAGGACTGTCCCTGAAATAGGTTACGAGAGCGAAAAAGGGCGCTCCGCTCTGATCATGCGGGCCGAACGCTCGCGGAGCGGGGTGCGGGGCGAACCCCCGCGATCCATCACGCGCTATCGTCCCGCTCTTGCTGGGCGATAGCTCTTGCGGGCCGAACGCCCGCGAACCGGGGTGCGGGGCGAACCCCCGCGCTCCTTTTAGTAGCGGTACTGGTCGGCCTTGTAGGGGCCTTCGACTGGGACGCCGATGTAGTCGGCCTGTTCCTGTGACAGCACCGTCAGTTCCGCGTCGAGCTTTTTGAGCTGCAACCGCGCGACTTTCTCGTCGAGCAGTTTCGGCAGCACGTAGACGCCGGGGGCGTAATCTTTGCCGTTTTGCCAAAGCTCGATCTGTGCGAGCACCTGATTGGCGAAGCTTGAACTCATGACGAACGATGGGTGGCCGGTCGCGCAGCCGAGGTTGACGAGCCGTCCGCCAGCCAGCAGGATGATGCGGTTGCCGTTCGGGAGGATGATGTGGTCGACTTGCGGCTTGATCTCGTCCCACTCGTACTTCTGCATCCCGGCGATGTCGATCTCGTTGTCGAAGTGGCCGATGTTGCAGACGATCGCCTGGTTTTTCATCCTCTCCATGTGCCTGCTTTCGATCACGTGGTAGTTGCCGGTCGCGGTGACGAAGATGTCGGCCTTGTCGCAGGCGTAGTCCATCGTGACGACCTTGAAACCCTCCATCGCGGCCTGCAGCGCGCAGATCGGATCGACCTCGGTCACCCAGACCTGGGCTTTGAGCGAACTGAGCGCCTGCGAGCACCCCTTGCCGACGTCGCCGTATCCGCAGACGACCGCGATCTTGCCCGCGATCATCACGTCTGTCGCTCGCTTGATTCCATCGATCAACGATTCGCGGCAGCCGTAGAGGTTGTCGAACTTGCTCTTCGTGACGGAGTCGTTGACGTTCATCGCCGGGAACGGGAGCGTTCCCGCCTTCTGCATTTCGTAGAGGCGGTGGACGCCGGTCGTTGTCTCTTCGGTGACGCCCTGGATGCTCGCCCTGACCTTGCTGTAGAAGTTCGGGTCTTCGGCGAGCTTCTTCTTCATCGCGGCGAAGAGCGCGGTCTCTTCCTCGTTGGTCGGGCTGTCTAGAAAGCTCGGGTCTTTTTCGGCCTCCGCGCCCTTGAGAATGAGGAGCGTCGCGTCACCGCCGTCGTCGAGGATGAGGTTCGGCGCTCCGCCGTCCGGCCAAGTGAAAATCTGGTGCGTGTACTCCCAGTACTCGTCGAGCGTTTCGCCTTTGAAGGCGTACACGGGTGTTCCTCCCTCGGCGATCGCTGCGGCTGCGTGGTCCTGCGTGGAGTATATGTTGCAGCTCGCCCATCTTACGTCTGCGCGGAGCGCTTTAAGCGTTTCGATCAGGACGGCGGTCTGGATGGTCATGTGCAGCGAGCCGGCGATGCGCGCGCCCTTGAGCGGCTGCGCGCCTGCGAGCTCTTCTCGAATCGCCATGAGGCCGGGCATCTCGACTTCGGCGATCGCGATCTCCTTGCGTCCCCATTCGGCGAGGCTCAGGTCTTTGACGAAGTAATCCTGTTCTGATGTTGCGTTGACAGAGCTCATGTTCTCTTCTCGGTTTTTGTAGGCGGCGCTCTTCTGTTCTGCGGACTAAGAGTCCACGGGCCTGGATGCGGACTAAGAGTCCGCGCTCCTAAACTAGAAGAGCGCCCGCGAACGTAATTCGCGAGCGCCGTTTATAGGGCTGAATTGAGCCCTTCGCTGAGCCTGGTCCCGACAAACCTCGGGATCGCAACGCTCCTCAGCTAACATAGTATTCCACAGTTCAGCGAGAACCAATACCAGGAAAGGACTTGTTATCCACCTGCGGAAGCGCTGGCACCAATTCCACCAACCACGCGATAACCTCTGGGCGGCTCTAGCGAAAACGGGGTGTCGTCCAAGAGCGCGTACGTATCGAACGTCTTCACCCGGTAGCGCCTGACGCTCTCACCTCCCTCCCACATACCGATGTAGTCGGCTAAAAAAAGAGCCACCAGGTTAGTCTCCTTGTGGAAGTAGTAGGAGTAGATCACGATTGCGTCTATCTGATGGAGCTGTACAGACACCGCTCGATATTCGCGCTCTCCCAAACGCTCCAGCGATTCTTTCAGCCGCCATGTAAGCTTGTTGCCTTTGCCTTTGAGCACGCCGGGGATTTCAAGGAAGAAAGCCGGCCCAAACTCTGGCTTTTCAGCCAGCAGTCTTGCCTCCTTCTTCTCATGATCGATCTTAATGCCCTTTGAGCCGTTCCAGACAGTCTTGAACTTCCCCTCTTCTTCGAGCGAGACCTTGTCCCCCATCTTGTAGAGCACGAAGTTTGTGACCACTTCACCCTTGCTGTCCTTGACTGTCTTCTCCCATCGCACTTCGAGCATCTGTGCGCTCTTGAGCTCGCGCTGGTAGTCCTGCCACGCACGAGTATCGTGGATTGTCTTCTGATCCTGAATCGCAAGAGCGAGGAACGCCGCTGTCACCACTACACTCATTTGACGACGTATTTCGGCGATGTGTTTCGAATGATGCTAAAGAGCCAGCGTTGCAAGTTCGTGCTCGCCGTTCGTTAAGGTTGCCCAGGAGGTCGACCCTCCATGAGTCGGCTTGAGGTAGGCGGCGAATCGACAAGGCCTTTCATAATTCGCTCCCTCATCCTAACCTTCTCCCTAGGCTAAGGGAGAAGGGACTACCGGACGTAGTGGATCTCGGGAGCGTCGAGGTCGTCGAGCAGCATGAGTGAGACGATCGGCATCGGGCGGTCTTGCGCTATTCTCCGAGCTTCGTCGAAGCTGACCTCTTCGCAAGCCATTCCCGAAAGATCGATCCACTCGGCAAAACGGAACGCGGCGATGTCATTCGAAAAGCACGCCAAGCCGTGCACGCCATCGAAGCAGTAGCAGCCGTACTTAGCCGACGGGCCGTGGCGCAACACGTACAACTGGTCGGGAAAGACCGTGTCGAGTCCTAGAAGCGGGCAGTCGATTGTCTGTTGCATGGCATCCTTAAGTCAATTGTTGGCAGGCCGTCCGTCGAATCTCAGTCCGTGCTGGTTTGTCGGCGATAAAACCGCCTTCCAACGACCATGCCCGGCTCGCGCTTGCCCCGGATTTCGACCTGGCAGGGGGTCTTCAGCTTCACCTCTGCATCGAGAAACGCGAACGCGATGCCGCAGTTCAGTTCCGGGCTGAATATCCCGCTCGTGATACTACCCACCTCGCGTCCCTCCACGATCACCGACATGCCAGGAATCAGCAGCCGTCGCCCGTCTAGCCGAATACCGCGGAGCTTTCTCTTTGGCCCCTCTTTGCGTATTCGATTTACGATTTCACTGCCGAGAAAACCCTTCTCTTCGCTGACGACCCAGCCAAGCCCGGACTCGATCGGACTGACGTCGTCGAGCAGCTCGTGGCCGTAGAGCGGCAGCCCTGCCTCGACTCGCAGAACGTCTCTCGCGCCTAGCCCGCAGGACACGACGCCTGCTTCGTGCAGCGCCTTCCACAGTTTTGGCGCGTCGGTAGCCCTGCAGATCAGCTCGAATCCGTCCTCGCCGGTGTATCCGCTGCGAGCGCACCAGCATGGGCAGCCCGCAACCTCTGCCTCGACGACTCCAAACAGCTTGGCGCTTGCCAGTTCGCCCGGACGGTTGCAGAGCGAGCCGATCGCGTGCGCCGCCCTTGGGCCTTGCACGGCGATCATCGCCGTGTCATCGGTCGTGTCCTCAATCTCGACGCCGAACGAGTTCTCCCTGCGAAAGTGAGCAAGGTCCTTTTTGTGGTTTGCCGCGTTCACGACCATCCGGTACTCGTTCGCGTCGATCCGGTAGACGATCACGTCGTCGACGACGCCGCCCGTGGAGTTCGGCAACAGCGAGTACTGGCCCTTCATATCGTCGAGCTTTGCGACGTCGTTCGTGGTGACCCGTTCCAAGTACTCCAGAACCTGTGCGCCCGTAAAAGTGAGCCGACCCATGTGGCTGACGTCGAACATTCCGACCGCCTTCCGCACAGCCTGAGACTCTTGAATGACGCCGCCGTACTGAACCGGCATTTCATACCCTGCGAACTCGACCAATCTCGCGCCTTCGTTCGAGTGCTGGGCATGCAGCGGAGTCTTCCGGTAAGGCTGGTTCACCGAGCGATTATATCCGCTGGCAGGCCGGGCTTCGTGGGAGCGCGGTCGCTGCAAGAGGGCCGATGTGGACAGATTCTGAGGGTTTTCTTCGGGCCACGGTTGACGAGCTTGGCAGATCGTGAATAGTATACATATATACACTAGTATTAGACCTACTGCGTAAATGTATATCGACCAACTATCGTACGACGCAGACCGCTTGCTTTCGTCCGTCGACCGCGACCCTCAGCGCCCGCACTACCGGGACGATACGTTTCGTCGCAAGCTCACCAAGGCGAGGCAGTACGAGGCGAAGTTGCCACCGGGGTTCCACTCCCGAAGACCGACTTACCTCGTCGAGAAGGAGTGGAAGGCGATCTTGGATCGCGCCAATCTCACCGGCAATCAGTTGGAAGTTGTGAGTTTGAGGCTGGCGGGTCACACGTTTGAGTCTATCGGCCGAAGGCGCGGACATAGCAAGCAGGGCGCCCAGAACATCTTCTTTCAGGCTGCAAAGAAGCTGGTCGAGGCTTGGACCAGCTACCCGTTTCGAGGTCTGGCCGACGTGTATGAAGATGAAACGAGAAGGGGGGGCCGGAACCGAGATCGCCGCCCGATGAAGAAATGTCGCTCGAACGGTACTAGCTTGGCGAACTCTAGGTAGAGTCTGACCCGTCCATTAGGCTGGTGGCTGGTACACTGTGCTAGGTTGCGAGGAAGCCTTTTGAATTTGGTAGCGTGCGACAAGTGTGGCAAGGCAAACATGGCAGACAGCAAGTTCTGCCGTGAGTGCGGTGCTGCCCTAGCCGTCGTACCTGGCGAGGTTCGGCACGAAGAGAATGCCGAGATGATCGCTGATGGCAAACGGCTGTTCGCCGCAGCCCGATACACGGATGCTGCCAACGTGGCGGTCGCGGTGCTGGACGACGACCCGCTCTCCGTACCCGCGCTCGCGTTGCACGGAGACTGCCTCGAAGCGCTTGGAGACTACGACGCCGCACTTGCCCGTTTCGAGCAGATCTTGAGCGTTCGACCAGAATCAAAGCTCGACGAAATTCGCGTTACCCGATTGAAACAGTTGATCGGCTCCGAGGCGATAGCCGTCGATCATGCGCCGAAACGCAAATCCCAGGCTCTGGGCGCTGCCATCGCTGCGGCGATGCTTCTCATTTCGTCCGGCACAGCGTTGGTCTTGGCGACGAGACCCACTGACGATGTCCAAGCTCTTGACGATGGTCAGGAGGGCGTCGAAGTGACGCCGTTTAGAATACTTCCGCGTGTCCCCACGCAGACTGGGACAGTTGGCACACAGCCACTATCGGATCGACAGCCTAACGGCGAAGTTGCGCAGCCAGGCAACAGCATAACGGCGCAAATCGGCACGGAGCTTCTAGGTGCCAACAATATCTACAGTCCAGGAATCCTCAAGCAGTACGATCCGAACGCGCCAAGCATCGTCGACCCAAGAAGATTGTCCCCCACGGGGCCTTACCCCGTGAATCCAGGAACGCCTGTCCCGACCGTCAGGGACGACAACAACGACACCGTTGATCCACCACCCGATCCGATTGGCTCAGACGACCGGCAAGCAAACAGCGGCCGCAATTCCGTCATCGACATCAGGCCAAGCGAAGGGCAGAACAGCGGACCTACGACGACGTCGAACGGCAGTGAAAGCGTCGACGACACCGCCGCGCTGGCGGATACGCTGACGCGGGTAGCACGTCAGCAGTACATTTTGGCGAACTATGAAAAGGCGGCTGACGCGTATGAAAAGGCGCTCGCTGCCGGTGCCAGCCCCGGCAGCACGAATCAGCGCCTGGCACAGTGCTACGAAAAGCTTGGTCGCCGGGCCGACGCCATCCGAAGGTACGAACTCGCGATCAGCGCCTATGAGAGGGTAACTCCGCTCCCACAGCGTGCAAAGTTGGCGATCGCGGCTTGTCAGCAAGCCATCAAGATTCTCCGGGATCGGTAACATGTCGCCGCGCGCTCTGACGGCCGTACTCCTGCTTCTCGCATCGTGCGCATCGTTTGCCGTTCCCGCCGTTCTCATCGTCCAACCGCTTTCACGCGATCAACCCGAGCTGCAACTGTTCTTCGCGCAATACCTAGCAGAGGAACTCGACGTTACCGGGCGTGTTGCACCGATCGTCTGGTCGATGAACGATCCGATGTTCCGGGAGTACGTCGGCGACGGAACGATCGGCGAATTTGTTCCTGCTCCAGATCTGAAGCTCATCCGAGACGTCGGACGCAAACTGCGCGTGCAGTACGTGATGATCGTCGACGCATACATCGTCGACGGCGTGGTCACACCAGCGGCCGATCTGTACCGCGGGCGCGCCACCCGTCCGGCTTGGAGCCTGCAGAAGGAGCAGCGACGCGGAGGCGGACGCCTCGTCGTCCTTGAAGACGGCGTGGTCAACGAAGCCGAGACGCGGCGCATCAAGGAGCAGTACCTGGAGTTGCAGGGTGCAAACGCCTCGACGTTCGTCGTTACCGTGAATGGCAAGATCGACCCGCTAAGCACGGCCATGACGCTCGCTAGAACGGTCTCGAGAATGTTGTCGGAGGGACCGTTCAAAGAGCATCCGCCTCGCAACCGATCATTCACGCCGGAGCCCGGGGGCAGCCTGATTTTTTCGGATGACGTCGGCGATTTTTCTGCAGACCCGCCCGAGGTGCAATTCGCGATCCAAAAAGCGTTAGCCCTCATCGAGGACGGCAAGAACCCGGAGGCGATACTTGTGCTTCGGGAAGCGGTGGACGCCGACCCGAGCAGCGCGAGCGCGCGCCGCCTGCTCACAAACAGGCTTCTGGCCGCAGGACACTTTAGACAAGCAGCCTCTGAAGCCGGCCGCGGGGCTCAGCTCGCGCCCGACGCCGCGGACCTGTGGCTGTTGGCCTCACGTGGCTGGATACTCGCATTAGAGCCAGAAAAGGCGCGAACCGCCTTGAACGAGGCACTGGCTCGCGGAATCGATTCGGAGACGTCTGATCGAATCAGCGGCGACCTGCTGCTGTTGGAGGGGAGGCTCGATGAGGCCGTTGCCGCGTATACGCGATCCTTGGAAAGGGCAGACTCGGTCGAAGCCAGACTTGGTCGCGCGCTGGTTTGCGCGCTGAACGGGGACGGCGACCAGTGCGAGCTTGACCTAGCGATTATACGTGGACTCGATATCGAGAACTCCGAGCTGACATACCGGCACTTGATCACCCTGCTCAACCCGGCTGTCGACTCGCTGGTCCAAAGCCTTCGGGACTTACCGCTCGAGATTCGAACTGCGAACGGTCCGGCCACGCTCGAAAAAGCGCAGCGCAACGAATCAGTCGCAACGGCGATGGTCGCGTTCCTAGAAACAGTACCGGTTCCAGAACGGTTCTCAAAGTCGCACGCGACCAGGAACTTGGCACACAAGTTGATTGCACAGTGTGCGTACGACGTTTTGTCGTTTGCGCAACAGCTGGACGAAGACGTCGCGATGGAGTCGTCGCTCAGCCTCGGTGAGGCGGCGCGCCTCCTTCCGACCGTCCGGGAGATATACGAGCAGGAACTGCGCTACGGCAACTCGTCAGATCTGTTCTGAATGAGTGCAAACTATGAGTGTTCCTGACCTGCTGTTGGTGCCGCTGCTTCTTTTCGGCGGTTCTGCGATGATCGCGTACTTCGTGACGGCGCACTTTGCCGCCCGGCGTTACGACGTAGACATCGAGCCCAATTCAAGAGTTCGCATGGTCGGTCCGGGCGGTGTGTACCGGTGTCATTTCGTTCGAAAGCACTCTTCTGGGCTGGTTTTCTCCTCCCCCTTGCAGGCCGATCGCTTCACGCGGATCGAGGTCGGCGACCGACTGCTCGTGCAGGCTCCAAGCGATGGCTACCTCATGACCTTTCGTTCAGTCGTCTCTTCTTGCGACGAGGCCACCAAAGAGCTGACGCTCGAACTGCCGCAGCATCTGCGTCGGGTCGATCGCAGATCGGAGCCGCGCGACGAATCCTTCGGCGGGCGTACGGCGTTGCTCAACGGCAACGAAGTGTCCATGCTGGACCTTTCGGCTGGAGGGGCTTGCCTGGCAACGGATAAGTACATCCGGCCTGGAACCACCGTGAAGTTAGAATTGCCGGATGGCGGCGAGGCCTACGGTTGGTCGCTTAATTCTAGGGAGGAGTCCGGCAATGCTTACCTGGGTTACCGCACTCGCCTTCGGTTTGACGAGCCGCTTTCTGGACTCGATCTATAATATTCGCGCCCCCGCTGGGAAAAGACGGGGGCGCTAGAGTGAGTCAAGCGTTGCTTGTCTCTGTCCTCGTTGGGAGAGGAGGATTTGCGTCACTTATATAAACGTCTTTGAGGCGCTTTATGTTCCATTGGGTCCTAGCGAACGGAATCCCCTCCTAGGTAAACGGAGTCCGGCAACTTTGGATCTGCGGCCCTCGGAAGCTCGTTGTAAACCTGGAAGTCTGCGAGACACCCTACGTCGATTTCGCCCATCACACCACGATCGTCATTGGCGTCAGCTCCCCCCTCTGTATAGAGCCGGATGGACTCGCGCTCTGGAATGTTCTCCTCTGGCGCGAAGCCCGCGGGTCGTTGTGAGGCCGATGCGATGCCGTCCCACGGGTTGCCGGGCACTACGGGCCGGTCGGAGTTCAGCGAGAGCCTAACGCCAGCTTGCAGCGCAGACGCAAGCCTTTTCAAACGCGCTGCGACATCGCTGGGCAACTGCCGGCGATATGCGTGCCCGAGCCGCATGAGAAACTCCGGCTGCATCGCTGTGTGGCACTGAAGGTCCGCGAGCCGGCCGATCTGATCGTCGCTTAGAATCATGGCGTGCTCGATCCGGTGCCGACTCGGGTCGGTTGTCTTGGCAAAAGCGTCCAGCACATGATCCGTTGCTCGATCGCCGATCGAATGGACGGAGAGGGCCCAGCCTTCCGCGTCTGCGGTGGACACCATCCCCTGCAGCCGATCTGGAGAGTAGATCAGCTGGCCGTTTCCGCCCTTGGCGAACTCACAGTGTATGGCGGCGGTCGCGGAAGCGATTGCGCCGTCGGCGAATATCTTTGCTCCGGCCACCTTGCATCGCTCGGGATCCATGGCGTCGATCAGTTCTTTCAAGCGATCCCGCTCCAACGGCCTTGGACCGAAGACGTTGGACCACATCGCGTACAGCCGAAAACGGATCGGTGCACCCGCTTCGGCAGCGAGACGGTAAGCAGTCAGCTCCTTTTCAAGGTTGCAGTATCCGGTCATCATGTCCGATGCGCAAGTGATCCCGAACTTGCTCATCGAACGGGCCGCGCGCAGAATCGCCTCAACCATCTGCTCCTGGCTCGGCGCTGGGGCTCGATCGCTCACGTACTCGTGCGCTCGCTCTAGCAGCACTCCGGTCAGTCGCCCGCCCTGGTCTCGAACGAACGTGCCGCCCTTCGGATCGGAGACCGACTCGTCCACTTTCGCGTGCTGGAGCGCTGCGGAGTTCACAACGCTCGCGTGGCCGTTGACGTGACGCAGCACGATCGGAACGCTGGCAGAGATTTCGTCGAGCTGGTCGCGGTGAATGTGATCGCCTGATTCGAACCGATTCTGGTCGTAGTGGACGGCCATCAGCCACTGCCCGGGCTCGATGGTCGGCAGCCGATCTCGGATCGCGCCGAGGGTTTCTTCTGGCGACATGCAATCGCCGAGGTGCAACCGCAATTCGTCAAGACCGGTCGGCATGATGTGGCAGTGCGCGTCGATGAAACCTGGAAGCACAGTTCCCCCCTGCAGATCAATGGCATCTTGGCCGGGTTGGCGGTCTCCGATTGAGACGAATCTCCCACGTTCAACCGCAAATGACAGAGGCTCGCCCTCTAACGTCTTGGCGTTCACGAAATTCTTGATCATTCTTTTCTCGGCTCCTCAGCTAACCTCAATACAACGTCTGTCACGAGCAACAGCGCGACCGCTGATCCCAGAACCCAGAGGACGGTACCAGAGAGCGCAAGCCGAAACCCTTGCAGCAACCCTGCGAATGCAAGAAACGCCATGGCCATCACTATTGCGCGCTTGCCCTTCGCCTTAAGACGCGCCAACCAGATCGCCGTCATTATGAGCGAAATGACGATCCCTCCAAGGAAATACGCGCTCCACTCACTCGGCATAACTCACATCCATAAATCCACCATGACGAAGAGGAAGAACCCGATCGACACAAACCCGTTCAGCGTCATAAACGCCAGGTTGACGCGGCTCAAGTCGTGCGGCTTCACAACGCTCTGCTCGTAGATGAGAATCCCGCACACGACCGCCAAGCCGACCCAGGACAGCGCACCCGACTCCATCATGGCAACGCCCAACCCAAGAAGTACGACGGCGAGGACGTGACACAATCGGCTGATGGATAGCGCCCGGCTCTTGCCCAGGGTCTCAGGCAAAGATCGCAGCCTCTGCTCTCTATCGAATTCCTCGTCCTGCAAGCTGTAAATGATGTCAAAACCGGCGGTCCAGAACATCACGCCGAGGCAAACCGGCAGAATCTGCCAATCCAGTCGCCCTGTCACAGCTGCCCACGCCGCAGCTGGCGTGATGCCAAGCGACGCTCCCAAGACGAAGTGGCAAAGCGGCGTAAAGAGCTTCGTCCGCGAATAAAAAAGGATCGTGAACAGCGCGATCGGGCTCAGGGCGAGCGTCAGCGGATTGAGCAGCGCCGCGCCAGTAAAGAAGATGGCGCAGCTTGCGTAGAGGAAGAGGTTCGCGTGCCTCAGGCTGAGCAGCCCTGCCGGAATCGCCCTGCTCTTGGTGCGCTCGTTCTTAGCGTCTATTTCGCGATCCGCGATTCTGTTGAACGCCATCGCCGCGCTCCTAGCGCTGACCATGCACAGAACGATCAGCCCGAACACTCGCCAGCCGGGCCAGCCGGAACCGCCGTCTGCCACCGAGCCCCAAACCATGCCGACCATGGCGAACGGCAAGGCGAAGACCGAGTGCTCGATCTTGATCATCTCCAGATACGTGCGCAGCGAGTTGAACCCGCGCGCCGGTGCGGCCATGGTTCGTAGTTTACTGCCCGGTGCACGAGTAGCCCGTGACCGCAAGTTTGCGGCTAGAATGAACGCATCCCAGGCCCGCTCACGAGATTCTATTTCGATCCGGACTCGCTGCTCTACGACTTCGGCCCAGACCACCCGTTGAGACCGTTGCGCCTGGAGCGAACGCTGGCCGTGCTGGGAGCGTGCGTGCCGGGCTTTGAGCCGCAGCTCCCCCGCCAGGCGACCTGCGAGGACATTTGTCGGGTGCACAGCATCGAGTACGTCGACGTTGTGCGGCAGCTCGATGCAGACACACACGCCCTGGATCGCGGGAACCTCGGCCAATGGGGGTTTCACAGCACCGACACTCCGCCGTTCCTCGGAATGTACAACGCCTCGAGGGCTTACGTATCGGGAACCGTCAACGCTGCAACGGACGTTCGCGACGGTGCGCGTCTCGCGTTTGGGATCGCTGGCGGACTGCACCACGCGCACAGATCGGCGGCGAGCGGCTTCTGTGTCTTCAACGACCCAGCGATCGCTTGCTCGATACTTCGCGACTCGTTTGAGCGCGTTGCGTACATCGACATCGACCTGCACCACGGAGACGGAGTGCAAAGCGTCTTTTATGACGATCCGTCGGTCTTGACGTGTTCGATCCACGAATCGGGCGTAAGCCTGTTCCCCGGCACAGGCTTCGTACACGAGCACGGAGCGGAGGGCTCGGCGGTGAACGTTCCGCTCGAAGCCGGGACGACTGGAGACGTGTGGCTCTGGGCGTTTGAAAACGGAGTGATCGCGCGCGTGAAAGCGTTTGAGCCGCAGGCGATCGTTTTGCAAATGGGCACCGACGCGCACTTTCTCGATCCGCTCGGCAACCTCGAGGTCTCGGCGCAGGAGTGGCTGGCAGCCGTGCAGCAAGTAAAAGACCTCGGCCTGCCGACTGTAGCCGTCGGCGGGGGCGGCTACGAGCAGTCCTGCGTACCGCGGATGTGGGCAGCGGCGGTCATGACGCTCGCCGGGATCGAGTTCTCGGACGAAATCCCGGATGCGATCCCGCCGGACTGGGGCATGCCGCACTTTTTTGACCGACATTTGCCGAGCCCTCGCGGTCGAGGAAAGGCAGCGGCAGAACGAGTTGTCGCCGAGCTTCTGCAACTTTGAGTTCGATCAGGCATACTAAAAGCAATGATTAGCGGCCTGCTCCTCCTTACTGCCTTGAACGCCGTCCAACAGCGCATTCCCGTCAGTTACCCGATGTCCAAAACTGAGGAGATCGAGAAGTACCACACGCCTTCTGTCACCGGCATGTCGCAGAAGCTTCGCCTTCGAGAGTTTGAGAAGCGCATGGAGATGGAGCGCAGCTCAACGTTCCAGAAGATTATGTGGCGGAGCGTCGGATCGGAGCATCAGGGCGGTCGGGTCGTCGACGTCGACAGTCCTGCGAGCGAACCGACAACGCTTTACATCAGTTACGCGAGCGGAGGGCTCTGGCGCACGGAGGACGACGGCATCACGTGGACGTCGCTGTTCGATTTCGAAAGCAGTTTCGCCATCGGGGACACCGATGTTTCGGATGACGGGCGGACGATCTGGGTCGGGACAGGCGAGAACAACAGCGCGCGCACGCACTACAGCGGCACCGGCGTTTTCAAATCCGTAGACCGTGGCGCGACGTGGCAGCACATGGGATTGGAGGAGACACATAACATCGGCAGGGTCACGATCCACCCGAACGATCCGAACACGGTCTTCGTCGCAGCCAACGGTGCGCTGTACAGCCAAGGCCACGACCGTGGAGTCTATCGAACAAAGGACGGCGGCGAAACTTGGGAGCACGTCTTGGCAATCGACGAATGGACGGGCGTCATCGATCTTGCGATCGATCCGAGCGACCCCGACCGCATATTTGCAGCGGCGTGGCATCGCGACCGACGTGCTTGGAACATGTTGGAGTCCGGCCCCGGTAGCGCCCTTTACTTGTCAGAAGACGGCGGCGATACGTGGGCGGTGGTCAAAGGCCTCCCATCGGGAGACGCCATGGGACGCACCGGCGTGGCGTTCAGCGCTAGCGATCCGAACGTCGTTTACGTCTACATCGACAACCAGTCGGCGTACGAAGACACTGAGTGGATGGACGAGCGCGTGCCGGACGGAAAGCTGACGGCGTGGCGCCTTCGCAGAATGAGCGACGGCCTGCTCAAGCAAGTCCCCGAAGATGAGTTGAAGACCTTCCTGAGAAACAAGCTGCCGGATGATGAGGACGTCGACGATGTGATCAAGCAGATCAAGGACGGCGACCTTGGCGTGGTTGAACTCGGAGAGCTGCTGCTGAAGGAGAATCCAAACCTGTTCGCCTTGCGCAGAACCAACAGCCAAGTTTGGCGCAGCGACGATGGCGGACGGACTTGGGAGCTGGTATCGCCGACGGTCGGGTCGATGCTCGGCTACTACTGCGGTCGCGTGACGGTACATCCAGAGAACCCCGACGAGCTTTACATCACCGGCACGCGCCTCTTGAAGTCGGAGGACGGAGGAAGGTCTTGGGAATCCATCGCGCCGCGCAACCACGTTGATCGCCACGTTTACTGGATCGACGATCGGAATCCGAATCGCATGATCGACGGCAACGACGGGGGGCCGTACCTCAGCATGGACGCGGGCAAAACATGGCGACACTTGAACAACGTGCCCGTCGGCCAGTACACCACGATCGCTGTAGACAACAAGAGCCCTTACAACATCTACGGCGGCCTACAGGACAACGGCACGATCAAAGGGCCGAGCAACTACCGGCAGGGGATCGACCCGATCACCAGGTGGACAGGGATCGCCGGCGGCGACGGCAGCATGATCGCCGTCGATCCGCGCAACGACGGCGACGTTGTTTACGTCGCGTCGCAGTTCGGCTCGCACAGCGCGATCGATCAAGCGGCAGGGCGACGCTGGTCGGCGCGGCCTTCGGGGCGGGGGCTGCGATTCAACTGGATCTCTCCGATCGTGATCAGCAAGCACCACTCGGACATCATCTACATCGGCTCGCAGTTCGTTCACCGCTCGTTCAATCAGGGCCGGAAGTGGGAGGCGATCAGCCCCGATCTGACCAAAGAGCTGCCGCGAGGAGACGTGCCGTTTTCGACGCTCACGGCGCTCGATGAAAGCCCGTTCAAATTCGGTGTGATCTACGCCGGCGCAGACGACGGCTCGATCCATGTAACGAAAGACGGCGGCGTAACTTGGGATGCGATCCCGACGACGGCTACCGACCGATGGGTGACGCGCATCATCGCAAGCCGGCACGACGAGGAAACCGTCTACTGCACGCAGAACGGCTACCGCCAAGACGAGTGGTCGCCGTATGTGTGGAAATCTACCGACTACGGCAAGACCTGGGAGAGCATCGCGAGCAACCTCCCGTTCGAGCCGGTCAACACGATCCGTGAAGACCCCGACCTGGAGAACGTGCTCTACGTCGGCACCGACATGGGCGTTTTCTTCAGCATGGACTCCGGTGAAAGCTGGCAGGTTTATGGCGGCGGACTTCCCCACGTTCCGGTTCACGACCTCGTCATTCAAGAGCGCGAGCGCGAAATGGTGATCGCGACGCACGCACGGTCGGTATGGATCGTAGACGTGGAGCCCGTGGCAGATCTTACCGACGAGATCCTCGGCAGCGACTTGTACATTTGGGAAGTCGACTCTCTTCGGTTCAGCGAGCGGTGGGGGTTCGATCGCAAACAGCCGTGGGACAAGTCGGAACCGCGCGAGCCGGAGGTGGACGGCAGGTTCTGGTCGCGTGTTAGCGGCGATGGATCGTTGCGAGTGCTCGACAGCGACGGCAAGGCGGTCGTTGAGCAAGCTTTGGTCGTTACACCGGGGTTCAACTTCTTCACTTTCGGCTTACAGGTGAAAGCGCGCGAGTCAGCCGACCCGAAGAAGATTGAGAAGCCGAAGACGCTGCAAGAAGCGCTCGCTGATCCATACTCGCGGCCAAGCTACTTGCCGCCTGGGGAATACACGATCGAGATCACGGTGGGCGATACCCAAAAGACGATCGAATGGGAGATCCGCGACTAGAACCAGATCCGCACTCGGTGCAGCGTGTTGAAGATGATCGGGTAACCGGCGGCGTCGCGCTGGCCTGTGTCAACGGGTGAGAATCCGGGGGTTCCGATGACCAGCATCAACCCTGGCGAAAGCGTGACCTTGGACTCCAAAGTCAATCCGTATTCGTCTAGGAACACCTCGGTTGACGCCTTGAATCGCTCGTCGAACAGCTCGCCCAACTGAACTTGCTTCCTCGCGAGGCAGTCAGCGACCGATGCAGAGCCTAGGACGCTGACGGTGTCGGCTCGACCGACGTAGGCGCGCTCGATCACGGTCAAAACATCGCTCGTTCGCGGCTCTTGGGCGATCGCTGGGCGCGTTTCCAGAGTCTGCGTGGCAGAGTTGACCGCCGCAAGCCAATCCTCCCTTGATGCTCGGCCGGCGACAAAGTAAACGCTCCCCGCGAGTCGAGGATCGAACCGCACGTCGCCTCCAAGCCGCTCTGCCAGCGCCATTAGGGTCATAACGGCCCCCCGACCAAAATCGATGCCCTCATCTGGCATCGCAGGAAATGCGACTGGTCCGGCAACCGATAGCTTCTGAAACTCCAGGGTTGGTTCGCGACGCAACAGCCGCATTGGTTCGGCGTCGATCTGTTCGACTTGCGGGACGAACACGAGTCGAACAGCCAGCTCGTCCGCGAACTTGGTTGACATCACGTACCCCAGTTCACCGCCGACTGACACCGACGCATATCGAAACATCCGCAGCTCTTCGGCGGTCAAAGTCGATGCATCGAAGGTGCCATCGACCAGCCGCTTCAACGTCGACATGCTCTGCACCCTTAGCCAGTCAAGAATCTGATCCGACGGCGTTCGCGAACGGAGGTCGTCTACCGACATCTGTCGCCGAAGAACCGACACGCCGCCGACCTGGACGTACGATCTGCCGATGAAATGCCCAAACAAGCTCAAGCCCGCGACTCCCTGCCTCGTCCGGTACTGGAATACCGGAGGCGGATTCCAGTAATCGAGGTCGATCAGCAGGGCGGTCTGTTCCTGAAAAGCAAGGCTCGACAGCGAGGAGTGCCAAAACTCTTGGGCGTGGCTCTGAGCCAGGCCGCTAGCCGCAGCTACGGTCGCCAGGAAGATCAAGGCGGCTCGCCGAACCCAGGACATACAGTGTATTGTACGCTAGTGTTGGGCGGCCCAACGCCAGCATCGGCCAGAATTCGGCTATGGACTGGATCACGGACCCCAGCATCTGGGCTGCGTTTCTCACGCTGACCGTCTTGGAGATCGTTCTCGGGATCGACAACATCGTCTTCATCTCGATTGTGAGCAGCAAGCTGCCAGAGGGCCAGCAGGCGAAAGCGCGACAGGTCGGCCTGTCGCTTGCACTCATCATGCGCATCCTGCTGCTGCTGTCGCTGACCTGGATCATGCGGCTGGAGACTGACCTCTTCGCCCCGTTCGGTCACGGCTTTTCGGGGCGCGACCTGATCTTGTTGGGAGGGGGACTGTTCTTGATCTACAAAGCGGTGATGGAGATTCACGGAAAGCTGGAGGGCGAGGAGCACGGAAAGGACGCGACCGTGAAGGCGACGTTCTCGCAAGTGATCGCGACGATCCTCGTGCTGGACATAGTGTTCTCGCTCGACTCGGTCATCACGGCGATCGGGATGGCTAAGCAGATCGGCGTGATGGTAGCGGCGATCGTCGTCGCTGTGATCGTCATGCTCATTTTCGCGACGCCTGTTTCGAACTTTGTCGAGCGGCACCCGACGGTCAAGATGCTCGCGCTGTCGTTCCTCGTTCTCATCGGCGTGAATCTGATTGCGGAGGGATTTGGCCAGCACATCCCGAAGGGGTACACGTACTTTGCGATGGCGTTTGCGATCGGCGTCGAGATGTTGAACCTTCGCGTGCGGCCGAAAGTCAAACCGTTGAAGCTGCGCAGCGACTACTCGCCGGAGTGATCGTGCGTCCAAATGCAGTCGAATCGTGACACACGGGATTTGCTCGGTCTTGTCCGGATTGGTTCAGGTTTGTTCGGGTTCGTTCGAGACTCGGGACTGGGAACTTTTGACTTCCCCATGGAGGGTCGTCCTCCTGGGCGACCTTAGCTTTCGACAGCAACGGCCTCCGACTCTAAAACCTGAGATCTGAGATCTGAGATCTCATCTGCCCCCTCCTAACCTCCCCCGGCCACGAAAGTTTGCGGCGATCGTTGTTCAGTTGGACCGGGGGAGGGATTGGGGCTCGCATTCGCAACACGGATAAACTTTGTCGGGCCTGACTGGGGCACACGTCATCGGCCTACGTTATCACCTTTCATCCACTCGAACGGCGTTCTTGAGATCACCACGTCGTCGAACCAGCAGACGTTGACCTTCTTCGAGTCGTGCAGATAAAGGTCGAGGAAGAAGGAGTTGAGCTTCAGGACGTTCGAGTCGCGGAAGCGGATGCCTTTGACGTGTGCGCCGAGCTTTCCGTCCATCCAAAACGCCTGCTCGCCGTCGCTCTTCCCAGGCGTATTCAGCTTGATCCAGAGAGACATCACGACCCACTTGCCACGCGGCACCTGGAGTTCGGAGTGCGTCATGTTGCCCCAGTACTTTCCACCCGGATCGCGCTTCATGTCCGGCCAGTAGGAGTAAAACACGAGCGTTCCAGGCGGGGTGCTCTTGCCCAGCGTAGGCTCCAGATTCGTGATAAAAAAGTCAGTGCCGTTCGGTTTTAGACCTGCCTTCCCGAACGACGACCACTTGTTGTCCGTGCGGTTCCCGCCGACAGCGCAGAGGTGCATGAACCGTCCTTGGTCGAAGTCGTCCGCGAACTTCACCGCCCACCTGATCGCAACCTCATCGACGCCGGGCATGAACCAGTGGACGAGGTGCGCCCCCTCTTCCCTGCCGACTTCGCCGGTGTACTTGATGCACCGGTTCCCTTCGTACGGGTCGTCTGTGACGATCTCAATCGTCCCCCGGTTGTCGCCCCAACCGTCTAGCGTGCCGGACTCGAAGCCATCGGCGAAGATGACGGGCTGTTGGATCGCGAGTGCGACTACTAAGGACAGCATGCTGCTACTATTCTATCCATTCTCGGGCAGGGCGAGCAGTCATCCTCCCGTGTTCATCGCCTGATCCTACTCTTCGTACCCCAGTCGCTCGGCTATGTCGAAGTCGTAGTACGAACTGAGTTCGTGGGCGTCGCTATCCGTGATCGACTCTAGCCGCTCGACCAAGGCTCTCGTATCGCCGCCGTCTGGCAGTGCGATCTCGCCGAGCATGTTCCACTTGTGCCCCAGGATGTCGGGGAGGTCGGCGGTCGTGTTGCGCGCGTGCCCGGCGGGATACATGACGAGGCCGGAGTCCAGGATTTGTTCGGGCTGGTTCGGGTTTGTTCGGGTTGGTTCGGGTTGGTCTGAGGCGACCTCGATCTTCACGGACGTGGGAATCCCGTCCGGGTACTTCGCGTCGTACTCCGGGCCTCCGTGCTGGAACTCGATGCGTTCCATCAACGATCGCGTCAACGGGTGGAAGATCGCCGACTCGTCGACCTTGAAGTCGAACGGAGTCAGCATCAGCGACTTCCAAATCTCATCGGTACTGCTCGGAAGAGAGCCGCGCTCGATCGCCTTGCGGAGCAAAGTCGCAACGATGTACGCCATCGAGTGATCGGCGCTCTGCCGCGTCTTGGGGTCCTTCTTCATCGGGTTGCCGATGATGCCGAACGCGGGCTCATAGGCGAGGATCGTGATGCGCTGGATGTTGTCGCCGTTGTTCTCCAAAAGCGAAGGGTTCGCCGCAAGCAGATCGATCATCCCCTGTAGCGCGCCGGCCGACTGATGCTCGTACAGCCCGAGCTTGAAGTGCATCCCCATCACCGCAAAGTCGTCGCCGGAGTGCGACAGAACCAGCTCGAACGGCGAGTCGCCTTGCTCGCTCCAACGCTCCGCGCCGTCGGTCGTCGGCTCGAAGAAACGGAAGAGCGCCTCGGGATTGCGGAAGATATCGCGAGGCCCGACGAAGCCGTTCATCGAGCGCTTCATGCAGAGGATCGCTGCCTCAGTCGAGATCGCAGCCGACGCGCCCTTCGAATCCGAAAGCTGTTTGCCAGCGCGGATCGCGCGCCAGGGGATGTAGTGCGCGACGAACATGCCGATGGCCGACTCGATCTGCTCGGCGGTCGCGCCGAGCAGTGCGCCGTAGGTCGCCGCCGAGCCGATCGCGCCGTGCACTACGTGGTCGATTCTGTAGCTCTTCAGAGAGAATACTTCGGCCAGCCGCCCTCGAATTTCGTCGAGCAGAACCATCGCGCGTAAGGCCGTCGCGCCGTCTAGTCCTTTCTGCTGGCACGCGGCGATTGCGACCGGATAGAAGTCGTTGTGCCCGAACTCGCCTGCCGTGTGACCGAGCGAAGGCCGGAAGCCAAAGTTCGTGCCGTTGCTGTCCCACTCTCGCACCGCTGCGCAGTTTGCGACGATTGCTTTCTCGGCTTTCACCTGCTGCTCGCTGCCAAACACCCGTGCGCCGTCGGCATCTGGATAACCCAGAGCCTCATCTCGCAGGACGGTCGGCGCGTTGGTCTTCAAAGCCAGAGCCGAAAGGCCACAGAGGACTGCGTCCGTGTGGAACTCCCGCGTTCGCTCCAAGACCGCCTCGCTCGGCCCAGGGCCAAGCGCACCAGACATAAAGTCAACGACGAACTGCCCAATGCCGAGAGCTTGGTTAGAGTCAGGCGAAAGTCGCACGCTGGACATACGAGTCTGATTGTATCAGGCGCGGGCGAGCGGGTGGGGAGTTCGGAGCGCGGACTCTTCCTGAGCCTGTCGAAGGACCGCATCCTGGCCAGTGGACTCGCAGTCCGCGCAAGACTGCACGGCGCGGCTCGCGGGGTCCTTCGATCCGCTTAGGACGACTGCTCGCCCTCCCGGAACTCCGCAGCGCGCACGGCTTGCAAGACAAGCCGTGGCACCCTAACAACCAGTGAATCCAGGATCGAACAAGAAGCGCGGCGCCCGGGAAGCGGACGCCGCGTCGAGGATTGGAGAGGTCTTGCCGACTAACGGTCGTCGTTGGCAAACTTGAACGGCTTGCCAACCATCTCGGCCCACTTCTTCTTCTGGTCAGCGTTCAACACTTTGAGCATCTTCTTTCCGTACTCCGTGCGCATGAGGCGCGTCTCCGCCCTCATCGCCTCACGATCGCCTCCGCCACCACCGCCTGAGAACATATCCCTCCGTTCTTCATCCATGTCTGTTCTCAGGTCTTCGAGCTTGCTCTTCTGCGAACTCGTCAATTCGAGCTGCTCGGCGACCCGCGGTTGGTTCAGCGCAAACCCGCCAGCCTGTTGCAGGCTTAGCTCATGGAAGCGCTTGTACTGGGCGTCGTTCAGGATTTCCTTCAGCTTCTTGTCGGTCTCTGCGGCCTGCTCGGGGTCTCCACCACGGCCAAATCCGCCGCGACCTCCACCGCCGCCGCCACGTCCGCCACCGCCTCCGCCTCCGCCGCCGCCAAAGCCGCCTCGGCCTTGCGGTCGCATGCTCTCGAGCAGCGATTCGATCTTCGTAGCCTGGCTGTCAGTGAGCTTGAGTTCCTTCACGACGTCCGGTCGCATCAAAATCCCGGGTCCACCCGCAGCAAAGCCCCTGCGAAATCCTCCCTGGCCGCCCCGCTGAGCGGTTGCAATCACCGTTAGCATCGCTAATAGCGCGCATACAATCAAAATTTTCTTCATCTTTCGCCTCGGGCACCGCTCTACAGCCAGCCACCCAGTAGGGGATAACGTTACCGACTAGCCGGTGTTCGACGGATTCGGCAGAATCGTGCGAAAAAATCCCGGGCTGGCGAATTCAGACGGTGGCGATTCACTCAGGACCGGCTGATCTCGATCTGCCACGCTTGCTGTATCTCTTCGCCGGATTGCATGAACGAGCCCAGAGCGAGGTCGCCTGCCCGGAGCTCTATTCGCTCAAATCTGAACCAACCGTCTGTGACGGTCTTCGACTCGTGGGCTTCGCCGTTGAGTACGAGGGTCGCCGTACCACCATTCGTTTGAGTACGGAAGTACACCTTCACGTCGAACGAGCCACTCGCAGGCACGTGGAGCTGCCAGGTGCCGGCGCTCTGATCGTCGGGCGGCACCCGCCACTCATGCCGGTGGAGCGCGATCGGCAACCCATCAGGCGACTCGGTCCAGATCCGGACTGGGCCGTAGTTATCAAGCCTTGTCAATCCAACGTCGTCGAACCACTTGTCGTACGCCCGTCGAAGTTCATTCACGATCTCCGGGTGGTCAGAGGCGACGTTCTTCGTTTCGAGCGGATCGTTCTCCATGTCGTAAAGCTCGAAGTTCGCATCGCCTTCGAAGCGGTCACGTCCGAACTTGCTGTTGTGCAGAAGCTTCCATCTCTGGTTTCGCACGAGGAAGTTGTGATACCGCTGCGGCTCGTCTCCACGATGGGCCATGATCACTATGGTCCGGTCTACCCACGGTGCCTCTTCTTCGGTCAAGACCTGCCAAAAGCTCCTCCCGTCTAACCGCAAGCCCTCTGGCACGTCGATTCCACAAGCCTCCAGCAGTGTCGGAAGAACGTCGAAATGCGCTGTGACGCAGGGTGATTCTGCCCCGGGCTCCAACCGGCCCGGCCAGTGCAGCCACATCGGCGAGCGCACACCGCCCTCGTAAACCTCCGACTTCATCCCGCGCATCCCCGACACATAACGGCGCGTGTTCGGACCGTTGTCGTTCAGGAAAATGACCAGCGTGTCATCGGATATTCCGAGCTCCTCCACCTTTTCGAACAGCCGTCCGACGTTTTGATCGACGTTCGCAATCATCGCGAAGATGCGCGCCAGCTGATCTTCGTTGACGTTGTCGGGGAGTGCGTGTCCTTCCCTTCCCTCGAACACCTTGTTGCTCAGGTCTTTCTTCTTGTAGTGCTCGTACAGATCGCCGGGGACGTCGTGGAATGGCCCGTGCGGAGCGTTTGTCGGTATGTACGCGAAGAACTTCTCTCCGTTCTCGTGCTGTTCCGTCATCCACTCCAGTGCTGCGTCAAAGAAAACGTCGGTGCAAAAGCCCTCCGTCTGGACCGGGCGGCCGTTGTGCCAGAGGATCGGATCCGTATAACGGTTTGGTGCATCGACGTGGTCTGCGGACTGCGCGAGCCCGCCGCTACGGTGGACGAGCGCCTCCTCGAACCCCTGGTCGATCGCGCGCACCGGGTAGTTGTCGCCGAGATGCCACTTGCCGAAGATGCCAGTTCGGTACCCCGCGTCGCGAAGAATCTCGGCGATCGTAACCTCGTCCGGGTCGAGCATCGCCCTACCCTTCCACGTGTCGATCGCCCTTGTGCGGTGGTTGTAGCGGCCAGTCATCAGGTTGGCCCGTGTCGGGGTGCAAACCGGGCTGACGTAGAAGTTCGTCATTCGCGCGCTCGCCCTCGCCATCGCGTCGAGGTTCGGCGTCTCGACGAGCGGGTTGCCGTGGAATCCAAAGTCTCCGTACCCCTGGTCGTCGGTCATGACGATGATGACGTTTGGGCCGTCGGGCGCCCGTGTCGCGATGGTGCTCAAGAGCAAGAACGAGAGCATGAAGCGATTCTAGTCTAATCTCACGCTTCGATCAAGGCGAGCACCGCGCCAGTAACGTTCTCAAGGGTTAGGTCGCGCCACACGATCTCGCCGATCTTCGGCCTCTTTTCCAACGCCGTGTCCTCGCCAGAAGCCATGGATTATCTGCACGAAAAGGTACTGCATCAATTGTAGGACAATACAACCAACTCACTTGCTTGGTCGAGTATTCTGACTGTACCGATGCGCCCTCGTTGGCGTCGTTGCCGGCATGGCACAACGGGGCCGACGCGCATCTTCGAGGATCTACATGAGCGCTGCACGCACGAACGGACTGATCGACCGACGGTATTCGGACAAGGTCCATAAGCTCATTCTCGCCGTCGCTGCCCTGGCCGCGATTATTTACGCGGGTCTGCTGCCGACGATCTGGATTTGGCCCGAGTTCGGGCTCCGTTTCCTTTGGTTTCTAGTCATTCCGCTCGCGCCGATGGTGCTGTTGGCTGCGCCAAACGTGTGGGTCAGCATTTGCCCGATCTCGACGTTCCAGACGCTCGGCCGAAAGCTCGGCTGGAAAGGCGGAAAGCGCCTCTCGCCGGAGGTTTCGGCGAAGTTGCAGACGTTCGGCTGGGCGCTGATGTTCGTCGGCATCCCGACGCGGCACCTCTGGTTCAACACCATCGGCTGGGCGACGGCCTCCGTTGCGATCGCGATCACTCTGGTCGCCGTCGGGGCGGGGCTTTTCTATTTCACACTGAGCGGTTGGTGCGTCGGCGCGTGCCCGATCCGTCCGATCGAAGTCCTCTACGGGCAGTTCGCGCGCGAAAGGAACAGGCCCGAGATGTGCCGGATATGCGACGCGTGCGTCCCGCACTGCATCCGGCTGCGGCCTGAAAAGGCCGACGGCGAACTGACAAGACTGCCGCTAGCGCTGCATCTGACTTTCGGCTTTCCCGGTTTCGTCGCTGCGTACTTCCTGCTCGATCTGCTGTACTACTGCAACGTCGAGCACGTGTTCTTCGGCACCTCGACCGACGCCCCTGCGCACATGGGAATCCACGCTCTGACCGTTTACGGCGGCATGGCAGCGGGGTTCTTCGTCACCTTCCTCCTGTTCCACGGACTGCGGGCGATTGGCGTGAACAAGAAGACGCTGATCCTGTCGGCTGCGATCGCGGCGTATTCGTTCTACTACCTCGGCGTCGTGCCGGAGATCGTCGAGGCATGGGCGCTCAGCAGCGCGTTGGGATGGGCGATTCTGGCGGTCCCGGCCATCGTATTAGGCACCGTACTGTTCGTGCCTGGAACTACGCGGCGCAGGTTGACGCCTTTGAAAGTCAAGAACTCATAGGGTGCGTTTGCTGGTAGATTGGCGACATGGTTTCGTGTCTCGTGCTCGCGTTCGCCGTAGTCGGCCTCGACAAGCTCCAGCCGATCGACGAAGCCCCGCAGGACAAGCAGTTCCTCGAGTTCCGCACCAACATGATCGCCGCGATCAAGAAGAAGAACTACTCTTACGTCAACAGCAGGATCGACGAGGACGTTCATTGGAGCTTTGGCGGTGGCGAAGGTCGAGACTCATTGCTGCAGCGATGGAAAGAGGAGAGCAGCATAGAGACGTTCTACGACGAGCTTCTGCAAGTGCTCAAACTCGGCGGTCAGTTTGGCGAGTACGGAGAGCCGGGAACGAAGTCGTTCACCGCGCCCTACTCGTTCAGCGCGTGGCCCGACGAGTTCGACGCATACGAATACGTCGTCGCTGTGAACAAGGGCGTCCTCGTGTACGCAAAACCTGATACGAAGAGCGGCCAAGTTGGAACGCTCAGCTACGACATCGTCAAGGTGAGCTTCGCCAACGATTACGTCGATGGCTGGCACGAGATCGAGCTGCCGAACGAATCCGGAAAGACGGGCTGGGTAGAGCGCGGCCCGGTGCGCAGCCCGATCAGCTACCGAGCGATCTTCGAAAAGAAGAGAGGCTCGTGGTACATGGTCATGTTCATCGCTGGCGACTGAGTTCAGCCGCGCGCGTTTGCCGGCAGAGGCACTACGAAAGCACGCGTGCAACCGCCGTGACGCAACTTTGCGGTGTCCTTGCTGATCCAAGGCCAGGGCAACCTGCCGGTTAAGGGTTGACCGTCCAAGAAAGCTCGTCGATCCGGACCGACCAGATGGAATGAGGCCTAATCGCAGGGAGATAGTATCGCGCTCTCGCGGAAACAAAGTTTGTTTCGGCTTGGATGAATCTCGTTGGTTCGTCAAGTTCGATGGTCGCTGTGAATTGCGCAGAATTCAGAATTGTGATGCTAACCGTCACCCATTCTAGTGTACGCCAATCGTAAACATCTATCTCTTGTCGGATCCTCGTTCCTCTGAGTCCTGGAGAACCGGTGTTCGCCGCGACCCTCAAGGTCAGGTTAGACGCATGCTCGCAGCTGGCGGCGCCGAAGACCGACACGGATCCGTCAGGTGCATCCCTGAATGGGGTAATTCCGGGACCGAGAACGAGATAGTCGCCGTCGGCAGTCGCAAGGCTAGCTGTATTGCCGCTTATCTGCGCGCCGCTGTTCATCCGGTGGCTGTCGGCCGTGATCGGTCGCACCGTCGCCGCCGAAACGTCGAAAACGAACAATCCTGACTGTCGATCGCTCAAGATAACTGTTCCGCTCGGGAAGAACGGGAAGTTGCTCCAGGTTCCATTGAACGTCGGGTTGTCGTTGGCGGGGTATGTGTCGTAGAACCCAGTTTCTGTCGGTGACAACCGGTCGTCGGTCGCGTCGAAGATGTGCAAACCGCTCGAGTAGTTGGATTCAAACACGAATCCGCACTTTACGTAAAGGTTGTGGTCGATAGCCGGCAAGCCAGTCGTGAACGTGCTGGCCAGGAATGGCGCCGACAGATTGCTCACGTCGGCGACGAGCGTGCGAGTCGTGGGCGTCCGCCCGCGGTACTCGTCCAGCTCGTCGTCCATATACCAGTACCTCTTGTCTTCGCTGAGCCAACCCTGGTGGTTGTACTCAAGGCCGGGGTACCTCAATCCGGAGATATAGAACGGGTTGTTCTTGTCGGTCACGTCGATGATCTGCAGCCCGCGCCCCCCGGAGCTGCCAAACATGATCTGCCTGCCAGCGTACGGACCGTCGTGGTACGTCACGACCTGCATGTCGTGCTGTCCGCTCGTCGTCATCGAACCGCGACCGACGGGCGTTGGATTCGCCGGGTCGCTGAGATCGAGGCACATCGTTGTTCCAGTGCCTGTGTTGACAGCGCAAGCGTAGAGGTAACCGCTGTCAGTGTCGATCGCCAGATTGTGCGCATCGCCCATTGTCATGACGGTTCTTGCAAGCCTCACGATTCCTGAATCGACTTGTGTCAGGTCGATCACCTGGAGTCCGGATCTGTGCACTTCCGTCGCTGCGTACGCGTACTCGCCGTACACCTTGATGTCGCACCACGTGCTGCCGGCGTGCGGTATCCGGCCGATGATGATAGGCCGGTCCGGGTCGGACACTTCGATAACGGCCAGTCCTCGCTGAAAGCCCATGATCGCGTACTCTCTGCCCGATGGCGAGACGTAACCCCAGCAATCATTCCCTGCGCCGTAACCAAACGTCGCGAGGCCGATATGCCCTAGCAAGTCGACGTTCAAGTTGTTTTCAGGCGGGCTACTAGGGACAGCAACCTTGGAGTTGGACGAGGTCGGCAAAAATGCCAGCACAACAGCGAGAGAAAGTCCGGTGATCGACGCTAGTGAATTCTTCATCTTTACTCCACGTGTATGTGTCTCCAGTATGGTCGAAGCGCCCTGGCGAACCCAAGCCCTTTACCTGTTATTTTTGCTAGTTCACCACTGCCCGTCTCGCTGAGGGGAGACTCGCGGGCGCCACGCGGCCCGATGGCTTGCCGCCAACCCGGTACAAACCCGAACGACTCCGAACCGTGTCCCGCGTGCCACGGTCAGGCCCGTAGGACTCGTCCGAGTGGAGCGGAGTACTCAGTCCGAACGCCGCCAAGCCCCCTCCTAGCCTCCCCCGGCCAAGAGCGCCAGCCGTGAACGCTAGCTGGCAGGCCGGGAGAGGGATTGGGAGCGACGTTTGCAACGGACAGGCCCTAGGGGTTTGTCCGTGTGGAGCGGAGCGCGGACTTCTAGTCCACATCTCGGCCTTCGGACTCTTAGTCCGATGTGTGCAGCCAAGGTTGCCCAGGAGGACGACCCTCCATCGGGAAGTCACGAATCTTGAGTCATGAGTCCCGAGTCCGAACCCGAACCAATCCGAACAAAACCGATCTACCCCGGAAACCTCGGGTCGAAGCGGTAGAGCCACACCTGCCCGGTGTGGTACGCGGGATGCTGGGCGATGCGGGCGAAGATGCCGGACGCGCCATCTACCGGGCCGAGCGGCGTCTCGATCTCCTTGTCTAACCACTCCTCCGGTTCGCGCAACATCGGGCCTAGGATCGCGTAAGTGTGGTCCAGCGCCCTTACAAGCAAGCCCATGCTCGCTTCGTCGTCGGAGAACGGGAACGGCTCGTCGTTGATGACCTTGTCCCTGGCGCAACGCTCCAGACGTTTCTCGAAGTCGTCCCCCTCCCGCTCTTGCAGACGCAAGAAGAAGAACGTATCGCCGCCCGCGACGTGCATCAGCATCTCGAAAACCGAAAGCGCGTCCTTGTGCGGTCTCCAACGCAGTTGTTCGTCCGACAGGCCGTCGATCGCCTGCACCATGCGCGCGCGGGTTAGTTCGTACGTTGCCGAAAATCCGCTCATGCCGTGAGTCTGGCACTCAGAGCGGCTTGTTGTCGAGCGAGTCCCACACATACCGCGCCGCGACGGTGCGATACGGCCGCCAAGCCTCGGCGACCTCGTGCAACTCGTCGATCGGGAGTCTCTCCTCCTGGCCGAGCAGATCGCGCACTCCGTTTCGGATCCCCAGGTCGCCGACCGGCCACACGTCCGGGCGGCACAGGGCAAACATCAGAAACATGTCCGCGCTCCACTCGCCCAGCCCCTTGACGTTCGTGATCTCCGCGATCACCTCGTCGTTCGGCATTTCAGCAAGGCGGTCGATGTGCAGTTCGCCGTCCAGCGTCTTGTTCGCAAGATCAAGAAGATAAGAGGCTTTCTGCCGCGAAACGCCGACCCCGCGCAACTGCTCGACCGTGCACTTGCTCACAGCCTTCGCGTCCGGCTTCCTCTTCCGGATCAGCTTCAAGAAGCGGCCGTAGATCGTCGCGGAAGCCTTGGTCGACAGCTGTTGCGAGATGATCGCACCCGACAGAGACGCGAACACGCAGTTCGACATCTGAAACTCCGGCTTCGGGTACTGCGCGATGATCGGCCCGAGGATCGGATCCTCGGACAACGCCTTAACGGCATAAGTCACTCGGCGAGGAGTTAGGAGCTTCATTGTCACCTAGTATGTTCGGAGCCCCCTTCGTCTTGCCGAGAGGTCCGTGCTCGGGAGGAGGCAAGCCTGTCCTGAGCGGATCGAAGGAGGGGTTGGGGGATGGAGGTTCCGGCAGAGCAAAACAAAAGGACAAGCAGGGCTCACGGGGTCGCTCGTCCACCAGGTTTTCATCCGTGCTTCCCGGTGGGCGAAACCTCCCCTCCCCAGCCCTCCCCAGCCCTCCCCATCCTCCGCCGCACGAACATCGGCGCAAGAGGGGAGGGAGTGAACAGCTAGCCGCCGGGCGGTCTCCTTCCTCCACCTGTGGTGGCGGGAGCAGCCGGGGCAGGGGCACCGCCTTCAAGCGCCTTTTCGATCTCGGCCTTGACATCCATCAGGTGAGCCCGCACCTTCCAATCCTCGGCGGTGTCGATCCTTGACGACACCATGCTGCGAAGGGAGAACAACTCGATGCGCACGAGCGAACGCACCGGTGCCGCGCTCGCCAGCTTGCCGGTGAGCGTCGTCACGTGCAGGTTCTGCAGCGCCATGCGGTACCGATCGATGCGCGGGTTCGTGTCGTTCAGTTCGCGCCAGACTCCGCGTCGAATATCCTCGAACAGCTCGCCGACGCTGTATGCGCGGCGTCCGTTCGTGGCTTCAAGCTGCAGCATCTTCTCGATCCGAGAGTCCGAGAGCAGGCCGCGCAGCACCCGGCTCTGGCTGCTCGTCACCCGGCCCTCGACGTTGGTCGGGCCGATCTTGTCGAGGATGTCCTCGCGGATCATCGAGTAAGGAGTCTCGAAGCACTCTGCGACTAGAAGACTGACCGCGTCCCTCTGTCGATCACGACTGACCGGCGTGTAGACCGCGCCGCCGCGCCCGGCGTGGAAGTTCGTCATCACGACTCCGCCGACGACGCGGACGACGTGGTTCAACTCGGTGTTGCGCTGGCTCCAGACTGCGCCGTAGTACTCCTCGAGAAGCGAGTAGTCCTTTCCCTTCTCGGTCGTCGCCTTGACCACGTACTCCATGACGCGGTCGATGTTCTTCAAGCCGAGGCGCGTGGCCTCTATCGTGTCACTGCCGAGATCCTCGGACTGCTGGCTCGGATCCTCGTTTCGGTTCACGCCGAACCGGAACATCGGCTCGTCAATCTGCTCCGCCGCCCAGCTGTCAAGCGTCGGAATCTCGTCGAACGGCGTCTTCGCACCAGGGATCGGCGTATAGCCCCAACGCACTGCAAAGTGGTCGTACTGCGCGACCTTGGGGATCAGCCCTGCGTTGTCGCCGGGCTGCGCGACGTAGTTGAAGCGGCCGTAGTCCATGATGCTCGCCTCGGTGCCCCACTTCTGCGAGAAGTCCGAGTCGCGCAGCTGCTCGATCGAGTAGCTCGACGAGGCCTTCATGTTGTGCTGGAACCCGAGCGTATGCCCAACCTCGTGCGAAACGATGTATCGCAAAAGTTCCCCGAGCACTTCATCTGGCATCGGAATTTGCTGCGCGTTCGCTTGGTTCGGCGACGCCTGCGTGAAGAACCACCGCTGACCCAACTTGAGCGCGTTGTGCCACATGATCACGTGCGCCGAGATGATCTCGCCGCTGCGCGGATCGTGGATGTGCGGCCCCATCGCGTTCATCGTCGTGCTAGGCGCCCAACGGATGACGGAGAAGCGCGCGTCCTCCGGGTCCCAGTCGGGATCGTCCGGCGGCTCTTTGGCGATGATAGCGTTGCTGAAGCCGGCGGCCTCGAAAGCCGGCTGCCAGTCTTCGATCGCCAGCTTCACGTACTTGCGCCACTTCTCCGGCACTCCAGGGCCGACGTAGTAGACGATCGGCTTGACAGGGTCGCTCATTGCCGCGCCGGGGTTCTTCTTCTCAAGCCGATACCGTGTGATGTACCGCCGCTCGGTCGCAACCACCTCGGGCGCTCCATAGTCGGTGAACCTCTCGCTGAAGTAGCCGACCCGGTCGTCGAACAGTCGCCCCATCATCGGCTCCTCCGGCAGCTTGACCATCGAGTAGTTCACGATCGCCGTGTTGCTCGGGCCGCCTCTTCCGCCGCCGCCAAAGCCAGGAAATCCGCCCGTGCCGCCGGTCGGAGTGGAGCCCTGCCGGAACGTCAGAACCGACCGCACCTCGATGTTGATCGGAAACGCCTTGACCTCGGCGATATAAGACCGCGAGGAGTCGAGCGATCCGACGCGCAATGTACGCGCAACGTTGAACTCCGCCGGGTTGCTGTTATAGAGTTTCGTGACGTTGATGACCGCCGCATCGCCGTCGCCGAGCGCCTCGATGTTGAAGGCCATGATGATCGGCGGAACGTTTGAGAACGCAACTCCGCGTGCGAGCGCTTCGCTGTCAACCGCCCTGTTGGCAGTCCTCAACTCTCTGAGAAAAATCTTGTCGTCGTGCCGCTCCCAGTAGATCGTGCGCGTGCCTGCAGCGGACCCGTTGTAGCCGCCTTCTGGGGTGCCCGCGACGGTCGTCTTAAAAATAAACGGCTTGCCGTATTCGCTGGTCGGAATCTCGAAGTAGAGCTTGTCTTTGACCATGTGCGTCTTGAACACGCCCTCCTTCGTCTCGGCCTCGTCGGTGATGACGTCGCCGTAGTCCTTGATTTGGCCGGCCGCTTCGGCTTGGTTTCCAGGTCCTCCCTGTCCCCCCGGCCCTCCCTGCCCACCGCCTCTGCGACCTTGCGCAAGCGACATGCTCGCGGTTACAACCATGAGAAATATAACGATCAATCGGTAGCTCTTCACAATGCGCCGGAGTCTACTCGCAAATTCTCCCCGGTGAATTGCTGGATTCTCCCTGGCGCCGCTACCGGAGTCGTCTGACCAGCCGTATTGGAACATCGCCTGAACGAACTATCTTGTGGGCATCCCCCGTCACCGAGCCCGCAAGTATGCTGGGGCTCGCACTCGGTGCAATCTTATTGGCCCGTACACGGCGAAAGCGACAAGCTTAGATTTGTCTGCGGCATGTGGAATACAACCTTGGCAGGGCGCCAGAATCGCCCTGCTGAGGAAACCGAATGCGACGCATCACTCTCGCCTTGATCGCTCTCATGATCTGCACCGCCGGCTCCGCCCAGGAAAGTTTGCTGGCCAAGATCAGCTTGGACCATAAGCTAACCACGACCGAAGCCGCCGCCGCTGTGCTCATCGGCAATGCCCTCGGAATCAAGGTGGAGTGGGTCATCGGCGCCAGCCGCGACTCAGGAGTTCATCTCCACAACATCGGTCCGGCAATCGTCATCAGCCATCACAGCGGATACTCGCTGCACGACGTGCTGAGACAGAAGCCGAAAGGCGAGGGTTGGGGCAACGTGGCAAAGCGAATGGGAATGCACCCTGGCACGTTCAACAAGATGCGCGTCAAAGGGAACGACTTCGAGAACATCATCTGGATCAACATGCTGGGCGACAAGTACGGCTTTTCAGAGAGGTCGTTCTTCGAGCTCTCAAAGCGCGGACTCAAAAGGGATGAGATCGTCGCAGCCGTCGTGATGTCCAACGGAAAGAAGGACAAACTCGAAGCGTCAGTGACCATCGTGCTAGCTTCGAGACCGAAAGCAACTACAGGCGCTGCGGCTAGCGGCAAAGGCAACGGCAAGGGCAAAGGCAAGGGTAGGGGCAAAGGCGGCTAGCGCCGATTCTCCTGGTCGGCATACGTCCCACGGCGCACAGTGCAAGCGATCAAACGGTTGGCCCTCGGGCCTTTGTAGCGGTACCCTTGTTACGCACTTCGGTTTGAGCGGCGAGATCCTCGCTTGCGACGAATGTGACAACCCTTGGAGATGCCGTTGTCCGAACTCACCCTGTCTTCCGCCGCCTTGCTGAGACCTGAGAGCCTGCCGCTCACGACCGCCCACTCGCGCGCTTCAGAAAGCGCGCGTCACAGCCCGACGATCGACGGCGAAACAAATTGGTTCGCGTCAAGGTGGCGAGATGAAGGAATGCAGTACCTCAGCGTCGGCGGAACGATATCTGTCGGGGTCAGCATGGGAAGAGCGTTCGTAACTGCCGGAGCAACAGCCGACGTGGGCAGCACGCTTGCACAAAGTCAACGCCGCATTTGCGTCTTTGGCTTGAACGCCGATCAAACCGCACTCGGCGATTGGAACAGGCTGCACATCGGCGCGATGGCGATTTGGTCGCCCGCGCTCTGGAGACAGAAATTACAGTCAAACCGCTCGCTGCGGCGACAGATCCGACGCGCACGGCACAAAGGCGCCAGCCTGTGCGAAGGCCCTGGCGACGAAAATCAGCTAGCTGAGTGCCAACAAGAATGGCTGGAAGGGCAGGGCCTCCCGCCGCTACACTTCTTGGGGCGGGCCGTCGACACAGACCACCTTCAGGGCAAGTTCATTCTGCGGGCAGAAGTCAGCGGCCAAGTCGTCGCGTTTCTCGTCGCCAGCAAGGTGCCGGTGCGCAACGCCTGGGTCGTAGAGCAGATCGCCCGCATCCCGTCCGCTCCCAACGGGGCAGTCGAGCTGTTGATCCACGCGGCGATGATTCGTTTCGCCGACCTCGGAGTTGGCGAAGTCTCTCTCGGCCTCGCGCCGCTTGCTGACTGCGAAGAGTGGAGCGACGATGCGAGTCCCTGCGTGCGGTGGGCGTTGCGGCGAGCGAAGGCGATCGGCGGCACCGTCTACAACTTCAAGGGGATCGAACAGTTCAAGCGCAAGCTGCGCCCGGATCGCTGGGAGCCGGTTTACGCCGTTGCGAACTTCAAGTGGTCATGGAGATCGCTCGCGGAGCTGTTGCGAGCGTTCACCGGCGAGAGCTGGGCAAGAACGGCACTGCGGCTCATCGAGCAGCGACTAGAATCTCCAGTGGGCGGTTAGCCTCCCAATCAAGTCGTCTGACGGCGTTGGCCCGAGGACCGGAACACAAGGGTACGCACCGCCGACACTGACGAACCGCGTGGCCGCCCACCCGAGTTCAAGCGAGTGGGTACCCGCACCACCACGACCAAGCCACCGGCTAAACGCCCGTGGTCAGGCCTTGCGACGTCGACGTCGAGCTAGGACCAACGCACCTATACCCAGTGCAAACAGGCTTGCCGGCTCTGGAACTGGGTTGAGCTGTCCCCGAACCGCACCTCCCGGATTGAGAGAAGTGTGAATCTGCACGTAGTACAGGTTGTTCAGGAAGTCGACTTCCTGAGCTGCGTTCAGAACAAAGTTAGTGTTAGGGTTGGTGTAGTTGACTCCGCCTGCAACGCCGAGAACATGGAATACGCCGCCGTTCGCGCCGAATGGGGCGCGGTGGATGTGCGCCGCAGTCGGTGGATAGATAGCGTTAAAGACCCCAACAGCCACGTTGATGTTGAGCATGTTCGTGACGTCGTCGTAGGTGCCGACCGCTGTCCCGGTCGCGAGTTCGCCGGTCGGCGGAACTACCTGTGATGCGTCGACAGGGTCGTTGAAAACCCAGACTGTAGCGTTTGCGGCGCCTGCGATTGAGATCGCCAAAATAATTATCGTTAAACGTATAGAATGCATTCTTTCCTCTCCGCGGACGTACCGATTGGCATCCATGACAAATGCGTCCAGATTCGATTCAACCGCGCCGCCCCGATAGCCGTTCCCAATTCCCCCCGTATATTTGCCAGGTCTGCGCCGAAAGTCGGGCGCCACCGGCCCTGAGGCTCATTGTCCGGGGACCAGCAAGAACTTGAGCGATCACGGAGCCTCATACATTACAATAACAGGCAGGATCATGAAGCTCTCCCATGCAAACAGTTTCGTCACTGCCCTGCTCCTCGCCGGCTCGGCTGGAGTAGGGGCTGCGATCTCCAGTTTCGGCAGCGCCGATGCGCAGCAAGCGATCGACCCCAGCAGGCGCCAGCGCGTAATGATTACGAGCGCCGTCGCCGTAATCCAATCGACTGCTGGCAACACGGCCTCTGGCGTCGTGCGGTTTACCGACGTCCCTGGCGGAGTTAGGATCGAGGCCGAGATCAGCGGGCTAAAGCCAGGATCGAAGCACGGCTTCCACATCCACGAGCTTGGCGACATGACCTCCACGGACGGCAAGAGCATGGGCGGTCACTACAACCCAGCCAACACCGCGCACGCTCTACCCGGTTCCACGAGACACGCTGGCGATATGGGCAACCTCGTCGCAGACTCTGATGGCGTCGCGAAGTACTCGGCGGAGATGCAGGGCATCACTGTTGCAGGAATGGTCAACCCGATCGTCGGTCGAGGCGTCGTTATCCACGCGCTGCCGGACGACGGTGGCCAGCCGACCGGCAACGCTGGCGCACGGATCGGCTACGGCGTAATCGGCATCGCGAAGGCTGGCAGCTAGCCGATGTCCTGATTCAGGAGCCAGTCCGATAGCTTCTTCGCGTCGGCGTCGCTGATTTTCGGCGCGGCCTTCTTCACGATCTTCATAAAGTTGGTCACCTCTTCTGGCGAGACCGGATGGCCGATGTTGCCCATCGTTTCGCCGCGCTTCATCTGCATGGCGTTTACGATCATCTTGCCTTTGATATCTACGAAAGCGTAGAACGGCAAGCCAGCGCGTTCGCCTTTCAGCGCGATCATGTACTCTTCGCCGCCCGGGTTCATCAGCGCTGTCTTCTCGCCTCGTTCCTGCACATCGATGTGGACGATCACAAAGTACTTGTTCAGCGCAGTCTTGTTTTCCTCGATAAACTTATCGAGGCGTTTGCACCAGCCTCACCACGACGCGTGAAAGATGACCCAGACGCTCTTGCTCTCTTTGACGGCCTTCGCCGTCGCGCTCTTCATCAACTCATCCGAACTCGGCGGAGCGGTCGCAGTGGCCTGTGCAAAGGCCGCAGCGGCACTCAATGCAACTGCCAGACACAGAACGATTTTGAGATGTCTCATACCAATCATTATTCACATTCGCAACTCTGGATGCAGATTCGCGGTAAAACGGGACATGGTTCGTTTTCGAGTCGCGGCGCTAGCCGCGCTGAGTTGTCTGGCGGCTGGCGCCCTGGCCCAAGGCGACCCAGACGTCATCGCAAAGATCATCGACGAGGGCAAGACCCGCAATCAGACCCGTGCTCACCTGGAGTATCTGACCGAGCAGATCGGAGCGCGGTTGACGAGTTCGCTGGCGCTTCAAAGGGCGTGCGAGTGGACCGCGTCACAGTTCCGCTCGTTCGGACTGGAAAACGTCGAGCTTGAACAGTGGGGCGAGTGGCCCGTCGGATTCGACCGCGGAAGGAGCCACATCGGCCGCATGACCGCCCCCGAGCAGCGCAACTTTGAGTTCACCACGCGATCTTGGACGCCTGGCACCAACCGGCTGCTGGTCGGACGCACTGTGAGAGAGCCGCTCACCCTCGAGGACGCCAAGCGGCGCACAGGTCGGTTCAACGGTGCGTGGATACTGATGAATCCGAGAGGCACCGAGGGACTTCCTGAGCGTGATGTACGAAACGAAATCTGGCAGGCGCTGAAGGCGGCTGGCGCGCTGGGCAAGGTCGCCAGCGCGCGAAACGAACTGGTTCTCACCGGCGGAAGCTACAACATCAAATGGGACGACCTCCCGACTGACGTGAGCATCACCGTTCGTAAAAGCGACTTTGAAGCGGCAGCCGCAAACGTCGACGCAGGCAGAATCACGATTCTCGAGTTCGACCTCCGGCAGACGATGCGACAGGGACCGATCGCCAACTACAACGTCATCGCCGAAATCCGGGGCACTGAAAAGCCGGACGAAGTCGTGATCGTCAGCGGCCACCTCGATAGCTGGGACGGCCCTGGATCGACCGGTGCTTGCGACAACGGAACGGGAACGATGGTCGCGCTGGAGGCGGCGCGCCTTCTCATGGCGGCAGGAGCGAAGCCGAAGCGAACGATCCGGTTCATCATGTGGACCGGTGAGGAGCAAGGCCTCCACGGCTCGCGCCGATATGTGGCCATGCACGCCGATGAGATGGACATGATCAGCGCGGTGCTCGTCGACGACGGCGGCACGAACTACAGCGGAGGGCTCAGATGCATCGAGAGCATGGCCCCGATGCTGCGAGAGGCCACGGACCCGCTCAACGAAGCGTTCCCGAATATGCCCGTGACGATTCGCGTGGCAGAGCGAATGCCCCGCGGTGGCGGCAGCGACCACGCGTCGTTCAACCGAGTAGGCGTTCCGGGATTCTTTTGGAACGAGACCGGCGTCGCCGACTATCGGTACATCCACCACACGCAGCACGATAAGCTGACGGCCGCGATCAACGCGTACTTGATCCAGTCGAGCGTAGCTGCTGCCGTGACAGCGTACAACCTCGCGTGCGCTGACACGATGCTGCCCAGGCAGATCGACGAGGGCAACTAGAGATCGATCCACCCTCTCCCCGTCATCCTGAGCTAAGCCTGTGCTGAGCTTGTCGAAGCAACGAAGGACTGGGGAGAGGAGGGTCCGCCAAAGAAGTCTCCAGTGGAGAGTTCGACGTGGATGGGTGAGGGGCGAGGGTCAAGGGTCTAGGCTTGAGTAACAAGTTACGAACAAGTCCGAACAAACCCGAACCTCCCAGCTTCCGAACCCCCAAATCTCGCACATCCCGGGCGAATTCGTTTTGCAACCAGTTGCATGCAACCCCTCTCCCGACCTACGACGTTCCATTTGCAGCTTGACCACGTGGGCGGGAGAGGTTGGGTGAGGGCCAATTCCTCGCCCTGCGCTGCCCTCACCCTGCCTCTCCCACTCATAACGCTCATCGAAAGACGACATCGAGGAGAGCGGGAGAGGGATTGTTTCAAGTTCGTTTTGACCCTAGACCCCAGGCCCTTGGCCCTAACCGCCGACCCATTTTCGCTGGAACCTCGCAACCAACCCACGCCGTATCTCGAATCGGTACCGTGGGTGGAACCATGAATAGAATTGCACAGATTAGCGCGATGGCAGTTGGTGGAGTGATGGCAGGAGGATGCATGCACGTCTCGGCGCATGCGCAGACAGTCGAGCGGACAGTGGATGAGTACACGTCGATCGAATTGATAGGCGCTGCGGACGTCCACGTCACGGTCGGCGACGACTACTACTTGAAGATCGAGGGGCCGAAGGATCGGCTGGAGAACCTCACGACGGTCGTCGAGGACGGAACCCTGACGATCAGCGAAGATTCGACGGGTCTTTTCACGACAGGAAGCATCGAGATTTGGATCACGATGCCAGCGATCTCGGCGTTCACGCTGAGCGGTGCGGGCGACGTGGTCATCGAGGGCGTTGCAGGTGAGAGCTTCGAGCTGACCGTTCGTGGCGCCGGCGATGTCGAAGTTTCCGGCGAAGTTGACACAGCGACGATCTCTGTCAGCGGCGCAGGCGACGTTGATGCGAAGGACCTGATCGCGAAAGACGCAACAGTCACCGTGCGAGGCGCGGGCGACGTGGACGTTTATGCGAGCGAGTCGCTCACAGCGACGGTGCAGGGCTTCGGCGACGTCACGTACTTCGGCGATCCGGCAACCGTCACGCCGGAAGTCAAAGGCATGGGCGACATCTCGGCTGGCAAGTAGTCTCTGAACGTCGTACGAGAATCTGAGCGAGCCGCGCAGTCAGCGTGGCTCGCTCAACATTCACGACGCGGTTCTCAACCGTCCGTCATCCAAGAGAACGGCTCGGTGCTGATCACGACGTCGTCGTACCACAGCACGTTCCGCTTCGCGTTTTCGTGGATATAAAGCTCCAGCGTGAACGAGTTGAGCTTCAGATCGAGCGTATCGCGGAAGCGCATGTTCTCCCAACGCCCACGGAGGCGACCGTCCATCCAAAACGCCTGCTCTCCGTCGTACTGGCCAGGCGTATTCAGCTTGATCATCATCGACATCCCGACCCACCGCCCCCGCGGAACCCGGGCGGGGTTCTTCGGCATCAGGAGGTTGCCGTAGTCGCCGAGAGCACCCGTCGCCATGTCCGGCCAGTAGGAGAAGAAGGAGAGCGCACCCGGCGCGTAGTACTTCCCGGCGACCTTCCACGGTTCGAGCTTGGTCAAGAAGAAATCCGTGCCGGTCGGGCGCCTGCCAGTTTTTCCGAACGCCGAGTACTTGTTGTCCGTGCGGTTGCCTGCGACCCAGCTGAGGTGCATCCCCCGGCCCTGGTCGAAGTCGCTGTTGAACTTCACCTCCCACCGGATGTAAATCTCGTCGTACCCAGGCATGAACCAGCGGACGATCTTCGCGCCCGTGCCCTTCCCCCGACGCGCCTCGAACCGCAGGCTGTACTCGCCCTCGTACTTTTCCGTCGTGTCGAAAACAATCGTGCCACGGCGATCGCTCCAGTCGTCGAGCGAACCGCTCTCGAACCCGTCGGCGAACACCGGTTTGTCCTGAACTGCAAGCAAAGCTAAGCAGAGTAACACCACTACATGGTATCAAACTCTGCGACGACCGGAGTGTGATCGCTCGGTTTTTCTTCCTCCCGGGGGGTTTTGTCCACCCAGCACCGCTGGCACTTTTCGCGCATCGACTCGGTGCAGTAGATGTGATCGAGCCGCCATCCGGCGTTCAGGCCGACCGAGTTTGGCACGCGAAAATCCCAGAACGTGTACTGCCCCGGCGCGGTGCAGAACTCAAGAAAGCAGTCGCTCCACCCGGTCTTGACGATCTTCTTGAGACGCTTGAACTCGTCCGGGTGGTGCGCGACCCCGCCCGCCATTCGCTCTGAATCGTAAACGTCTCCCGGGGTCGGGGCGACGTTGATGTCGCCGAGCCAGATCGCACGCTCGCTGCTCTTAGCAAAGTCCTTAGAAAACTCGGCAAAACAGTCGAGCCACCGCATCTTGAATCCCCACTTCTCGCTGTTGACCTCGTTGCCGTTCGGCACGTACGTGTTGATCACCGTGACGCCGTCGAACGTCGCGCGGATGACCCGGCACTCCTCGTCGAGCTGTTCGTCGCCGAGGCCGAACTGTACGTCCTTCGCCTTCTCCTTACTGATGATCGCGACGCCGTTGTAGCTCTTCTGCCCGTGCATCGCGACCTGGTAGCCAAGCTCCTCGAACTCCTTCACAGGAAATCCGTCGTCCGGCACCTTGGTCTCTTGCAAAGCCAGCACGTCGGGGTCGTGGTACCGCAGCCAGTCCAGCACGACGGGCAGCCGCGCACGGACTGAGTTCACGTTGAACGTCGCGATCTTCATGCAACCGAGGTTACCACTGTGGGTAACCTTCGCCAATGACGACACGATTCGCGCACCTCTTCGCCGTCTGCATTTGGATCCTGAGCATCTCAAGCGCCGTCCTCGCCGACGGCGCCGACGTCCGCGAAGCCTTTGAAAAGCACATGGCCGACAATGGGGTTGTCGGCGGTTCAGTAGCGATTGTGAAGGACGGCAAAGTGCTGTTCGCAGACGGGTTCGGCTGGCAAGACCGGGACGCAAAGATCGAAGCAACGGGCGACACCGTATACCGACTTGCGTCTATCAGCAAACCGGTGACGACAATCGCGGCCCTGCAGCTTGTCGAAAGCGGGAAGATGTCGCTTTTCGCACATGCGCAAAGATACGCCCCTGCATTTCCCACGAAGGAGTACACGTTCACTTTGCGCCATCTGCTCACCCACACGGCGGGCATTCGGCACTATCTCGTAACTCGTCAGGACAACGGTATCGAGCGGATTGATAAGACGTCCGACGCAATCAAGAAATTTGCTGACGACGACCTTCTGTACGAACCTGGCACGAGGTACCGCTACAGCACACACGCTTTCACCCTAGTCGCTCTGATGATCGAAGGTGCGTCCGGCATGACGTTCGAAGAGTACTTGACGGTCAACGTGTTTGAGAGAGCTAGCCTCGGCTCGCTGCGGCTTGAGAAGCGAGAGATCGAGAACAAGCACAGATCCCAGCTGTATGGGAAGGACCGCAATGGGGTTGGGCAACTACCGATCCGCGTTGAAGACAACAGCTGGAAGTACGCAGGCGGTGGGATGGAATCGAGCCCGATCGACCTGGCGCGATTCGGCGACGCTGTTTTGCACAATAAACTCTTGAAGAAGGTGACGGTCGACTTCATGTGGTCGGCCCAGTTCTTCGGCGGTTTCGACACAGGGCGCGGCCTGGGCTGGGCGCTGACGGGCGAAGGCAACCCGGTTCACGGCGGTTCACAGCAGGGCTCGCGCACGTACCTTTACGTCGATCGCAAGACGGGCCTGGTGTACTGCGTGATGACGAACACGGGCGGACATGACGTCGGCGCGCTGATGAATGCCGTGATCGAAGCTTGGGAGAGCTAGCAACATTGGTAGAATCGGCGCAGTGGACCGAATCAACGCGCAAGGCATCCCTCGCCACCAGCTCCGGTGGACGCTCACGCAAAAGCGCCTCGTCAAGAAGGCGCGGCGAGAGAACGCCTGCCTGTTGTGCCGCGCCAAGGGCGTGAACGAGGCGGCGCTGTGCGATCTGTGCCATGCGCTCTTGAATGACGAAGAGCTGCGTTTGGCCGAGCGGTGGCTAGCGGGAGTCGGACCTTAGCATGGGTGGCCTGTGGATTCCGATCGTCCTTGTCGGATTGGGCATTGCTATCTTAGCCGCCCGCCTAGTGACGGCCCGCCGAAAAAGCGGCTACGAAGCGATCTGCGAATACTGGATCTACAGCACCGCTGAAAAACTGCCCGACCAGAAGGCGATCATGACGCGCCTGATCACCGAGAACCCGTACTTGCGCGATGGCGGGCCGTGCATCACAACGCGCGAAGGCTTGGTCATGAGCGACGTCCGGTTGCACATGGGCCTTGCCCTGCGCACCAAGAACCCGCACGTTTTCCGACCGGACCTGTTCGAGCAGGCCGCCGTACCAAGCGCTGAAGTCCTGGAGCGTCTACCAGAAACGACGTCGATGATCAAGCTCAGATACGCGTCTGTGGTGGTGCTCAAGGACTTGCGACATTTACAGTTCATGCCGCACCTCGCCGACGCCGTGTGCCACCTGGTTGACGGACTCGTGGTTTACGACCGGATGGCGGAGGAGCTGATGACCTCATCCGAGCTGACATCCCGTCTCGAGGCGAACGGTGACGCGGAGCGCCCGGATTTTCACGTCCGGGTGATTTGGCGCCACGAAGAAGAGGGGCTCGGATTCGCCGAAACGCGCGGCTTGCGCAAGGTGGGGCGACGCGAACTCCGCACCGACCCGACCGAGGCCGATCAACAGGTTCTGATCACGGACCTGTTGCGGAATATGTCTCACGCAATTTTCGCTTCGCCGGAGACCGACGGGCCGTATGAGTACGAAGCGTACGGCGATAAGTTCCTCATGGAGCCGCGCGACGACGACCCGTTTGCACAGGTAGCCGTGAGGCGGCAGCGCCAGCCCGGTTAGGCCTGAATTGCGGCAACGATGCTCTCAAGTGCCTTCGAAGGTTCCGGCCCCAGCGGTTGCACCGGGCCACGGGAGTAGCCTACGTCGAGCGAAGATTCGGACAGCGCGGCGTGCGCAAAGCGGCTGAGACCGTCTTCACCAACCATCGAAATCAAGATCGGCCCGAACGTGTCCCATCCGTCGATCAGTTGCGGCAGCTTGTCGGCGCCAAAGACTGCGAGCGGCGTTGCGACGAGATCGCCAAAAGCGACTTCGTCCGTGTGGACGTCGGGCATCAGGCAGTAGTCGCCCGCTCCCATTTTGGCCAACGAAGTCGCCCGTTCGAGCACGGGCCCAGCGGAGTCCGATACGGATTCAAAAAAACCGGGCGGACCAACAAAAGAGACGTGCATGTTCCCGTGCCTCATCACTGCCGCGAAGTGCATGCGAAGCTCGGAAGCGTGAATGATCCCCGTCGGCGGGCCAGCGACCACCGCTCCTCGCGCGCCGTGCCGGGCAGCATGCTGACACAGGTCCGCTGCGCTGGCGGTCGTCTGCGCGGTTGCGTTGACGTAAACGGGCAGGCCGTGCGCGTCCCGCATCGTCCACTCAAGCACAGTCTTGCGCTCCGATGCGCTCAAAGACGTGAAATCACCGATCTCGCCGCAGACCAAGAAGCCGGCAGCGCCGCGATCAATGTGAAAACGAATCTCGCGCGCAAGCCTTACTTCACTGATCGTCGCCGTGTCGTCGGTGAACGGCGTAACCAGCGGAACGATGACTTTGTCGAAAGGTGCCACGACTCATGGGATGGGACGGGCTAGCAACTCCTAACGCTTCAACCAACCGAATACCCCGCGACCAAGCTCGGGAGAGCTAACCTCTCGCCGCGACCTCGATGTACGCGATCTGTTCGATCACCCGCTCGCCGATCCTCGCCTCAAGTCTGATCGGGTAAGCGCCAAGCGCATACGCCGGGATCGTGATCTCTATCGGGATGCGTTGTCGGCCACGCGGATGGAAGATCAAGAACTCCTCGTTGCCGCCGCGATTGATCTGCCACCCATCGACGCAACGTGCGCTGAACACACCTTTGATGCGACCGGTCCCTGTTGACCGGATGTAGACATGCCCTTTGACCACCTGTTCAACCTGTGACTGCGTGACCTGGCGTGGTATCGAAACCTCGAATTGGACAAGGTCGTTGATGCGGAAACTGGCGCGCAAGACGGTCACGCTGCCATCAGATCGCTTTAGCTCCGCCTTCAGGATCCGGTACCCGGTGCTGGCATCGCCGGCTATCGCGCTCTCGTACTCGAGTCGTGCCTTGCCTCGGCTGTCAAATCGTCCGAACGGTCGTGAAATCGCGGCGAGGTCGCTTCCACGATCGCCTTCAAACCGTATATCGACGCTCTCTACGCCGACGTCGGAGCCGTCCCTGCGCTGCAGGTCGAACCGCATCTTCAAACCGTCCTCGCGCGCGACCTCGCGAAACCGCGCACCTACCTTCCACGAAATGTCGGCGTCGTTTAACCCTTGATCGAGAACGAGGTTGACGTACGCCAGTCTCCGCGGCGCATACGCAGGTCCGAGACTTGCGCCACTCCGCACGGCGTCGATTCGAACGCCGATCGTATCGCCCTGCCTCATGAACCGCTTGCGATCCAGGTCCATCGAGGCTTCCAGCGTCCAGTGATAGTCGGCGGCAGATTGCGCCCTTTCGATCAAGTGGCCTGGTATTGCGGACGGAATCCAGACCGGGCCGTCCCTGTTCGTAGCGTCCAGCCTGGAGGTGGACACCATCGTGCCGGATGCCGTTCGCGAAATCCTCACCTCGATGTTGTCGTCTCCGACCAGCCAGCCGTCCGCGTTGAGGTCGAGGCTCAGCAGAACGTCGAAATCGCTTGGCACTACAGCTGACCAGTGCAGCTTGCCCGGCTCCCACTGCATCCCGGAATCGGCCTCGAACTGATCCCATTCGTCCGCTGACAAAACTCCATCTAGCTCGGGCGTGTGCGCAAGCCGATCAACCACAGCGACAGTCGGGACTGTGGACATGTCCGCTACTGGGACGAGACCGAACGCGACGAATAGCGGAAAAATGATTGCTGCAAGCACGGTATGAATTCAGACTGTTCAAGTCCGTGATGCGATTCGGTCAGTTTTCAACAGCCGGGAATACCTAAGACTCTTTGGCGGCTTCTGGGCTGGGTTCTTCTGCTGGCTCGCTCTCCGCTGGCGCAGCCTCTTCTGAATCCGAATCTGCGGATTCGACTTCAGCAGTTCCGTCTTCTGCCGGCTCGGTCTCAGCTGGCGCAGCCTCTTCTGAGGTCGTCTCTGCGGACTCGCCTTCAGCAGTTTCATCTTCTGCCAGCTGGTCAGCCAGCCCTGCCGCGTCGGCTACCGCTTGTTGCTCCTTCACCGGGTCGATGATGTTGGCGACGATTTTACAGTCGACCTGCCGGTGAAGGTCGATCTCGATCGTAAAGCTACCGAGCTGCTTGATCGGCTGTAAAATTCCGACGGCCTTTTTTTCGACCTCGACACCCAGCTGCTCCTTGATCGCATCGGCCAAGTCTTGCGCGGTCACTGCTCCAAAAAGCCGAGCCCCAATTCCCGATTTAACCTCGATCCTCAATTCGCCACCGCTCAGCTTCTCCGCAATCGCATCAGCAGCAGCCTTCGTCTCCGCCAGCTTCGACTCCAACTTCTTGTTTCTTGCTTCCAAGACCTTCAGCTGAGCCTTATCGGCGACGGTCGCCATGCCTCTCGGAAAGAGGAAGTTGCGAGCAAAGCCGTTCTTGACTTTGACGACTTGCCCCTCCTTCCCTACTTTCGGGACGGTTTGCTTCAAAATGACTTTCATCGTCGATTAACCTGCCTACTGCTTGATGCCGACTCCAATCGATGGCGATGACCGCCGGAGAAGTCGCTCAATACCGAACCAGCCGTGAATCGTGTTGGTGAACTGATACCGTAGCCTCAAGTCCAACTGCGTGTCGTTCAGATCGAACAGATCGCCGCGGAACGCGAGCCTGGGCGCAAGCGCATAATCTACCCCAACGCCGGGCTTGCTCGCATACACACCGTACCTAAGGTCCAGTCGATTCGTGAGCTGGTTGTGAAGCTGTAGGTTCAGCTTGTTGCTCTCGAAGGCGTCGTACAGGCCGAACGTGACCTTAGTCTCGCCGACCGGCAGAGTCACGTTGACATCGGCCCTGAACCTGCCGTGCGACAACTCGCGCGTCAGATCAGTTGAGACCTCGAGCCCCTCGGTGAAGGCGGTTCCACCAATTTGAAACCGCTCAATGGCCGCTTTGAGCGAATCCAAGAGTTCGCCGACTTCGTCCGCCAGCTCGTTCGCCTTTCTGGCAAGCTTGATCGCCTCATCGCTGACGATGACGCCGTTTTCTGCGATCAGCTCAGCGCTCACGGCGATCCGAGTGCCTGAGTCGGAGATGGAGCGTACGTTCGCCGCCGTCTCCATGATCGCGGCCGTCAGCTCAGGATTTGTCGCAAGCACGTCCAAGCTGGCGATAAGCTCCTTCCCGGCAAGGACTGCCTCGTTCAAGTTATCCAGCAGCAGGACGGCTTTATCTTGCAGCAGACCGCTCTCAGCAAGCTCGCGCACTTCGAGGCTGAGCGCTTCGAGGTTTAGCAGGCTTCTAGCCGTCGTGGCGAGCAGCTCGTCGAACTTTCCAGCGTTCCGCGCAAGAATGCCGTCCATCCTGTTGGCGAGGTTGCCAAAGCTCGTAATCGACTCTTCGCTGGCGCTGATCATGCCGTAGAGCCCTGCCTTGAGCTCGTCGTCTTCCAGCAGCCCGCGCAGGGCAACCAGCGTGCGGTTCAGCTCCTCCAGCGTCTTGTTGCTGTCCGGCAGAATCGTCTCCATCGGCGAGAAGACCGTGCCGGGAATCACTGCGCCAGCCGACAGCACGCCGGTCGAATCGGACGGCACAATTAGCTGAATCTGGCGGTCGCCGATCGAGATGAACGGTGTGGGCAGCACCGCAGTGACACCTTCCGGAATCTCGTACCGCTTGCCAACTGCCAGCGTCGCTCGAGCCTGTCCGGGCCTGACGAGCTCGACCCGGGTCACAGAGCCGATTTGAACGCCTGACAGTAGAACTCTGGCGCCTACGCTCAGTCCACCGGCGTCCTCAAACTCCACGTAGTACTCGATCGTCTCTTCGGCAAACATACTGCGCTGCAGCAGTGCATAGCTCGCCAGCAACAGCACACCGAACAGCACGACCATCAAACCCACCTTCCACGCTGACTGCATGGTCCTATTGTAGCCCCTCAGATAATGGGCCATTGAAGAATCTCTCATCAACTGAGCAGGTATCGTTCGAGTGGTGCGGAACGGCTCCTGAGGCCATGAGCGGTCTATCTGTCTGGACTCGAACAACCGACAATTTCAGTGAGCCCGAAGGCTTTTGTGAAGTGGCTGATAGGCATTTGGAGCGATTCCGGGCTTCAAGTGCGTCTAAATAGGCACAGGCCAAGCAACCGGGTCCGAGCAAAGCATCGGAACGGTTGCGGGCGAACGCGGATTGAAGGTAAGCAAGGTAGCAAGATTGTATGTGGCAACGCTTTACAGAGCGAGCGAGAAAAGTGGTCTTCTTCGCGCAAGAAGAAGCACAGAAGTTCGGCGAAGGATACGTTTCGACGGAGCACCTGCTTCTGGGCCTCGTGCGTGAAAACGACAGCGTGGCGGCGCGAGTTTTGGAACGGTTGGGCGTAGGGCTCAACCGAATCCGCGCCGAGATCGAAAAGCAGCTGCCGCGCGGCGACGCCAGGCCCCCGCAAGATATGTCGCTCACTCCTCGGGCAAAGCGCGTCATCGACCTAGCGTACGACGAAGCGAGAAACCTGAACAACAACTACATCGGCACCGAGCACCTGTTGCTCGGGCTCATCCGCGAGGGCGACGGCCTCGCTGGCCGCGTGCTGAACAAACTGGGCGTGGAGTTAGAGCGGGCAAGGCGAGAGGTCATGGCGCTTCAGGACAACGACATGCCGGTTCGCGGCGGAAGCAAGGCGGCCAGTGGCGCCGCCACAAGCGCCAAAACGCAGACGCTCGACGAGTTTGGGCGCGATCTGACCGAAATGGCAAGGGAGGGAAAGCTCGACCCGGTTGTCGGAAGGCAGCAGGAGATCGAGCGGATCATGCAGATCCTGACCCGGCGAACGAAGAACAACCCGTGCCTGATCGGCGATCCCGGCGTCGGCAAGACGGCGGTTGCCGAGGGGCTGGCGCTCCGAATCGTCAGCGGTGACATTCCAGATTTGCTGCGTGACAAGCGCATCGTTTCCCTCGATCTGGCAGGCCTCGTCGCAGGAACCAAGTATCGCGGCGAGTTCGAAGAGCGCATGAAGAAGGTGATGGACGAGGTTCGGCGGGCTGACGGAGAGATCATTCTGTTCGTCGACGAACTGCACACGTTGGTCGGGGCCGGCGCCGCAGAGGGGGCCATCGACGCGAGCAACATCCTGAAGCCGGCCTTGGCGCGCGGCGAGCTGCAGTGCATCGGCGCGACGACGCACGAAGAGTTTAGAAAGTACATCGAGAAGGACGCTGCGCTAGAGCGCCGCTTCCAGTCCGTAAAAATCCGAGAGCCCAACGAGGAAGAGGCGATCGACATCCTGAAGGGTCTGAGAGAGCGGTACGAGGCCCACCACAACGTGGAGATCACGAACGACGCCCTAGTGGCGGCCGTCCAGCTTGCGCAACGGTACATCACGGATCGAACCCTGCCCGACAAGGCGATCGACCTGATGGACGAGGCGGCCAGCAGGGTCCGCCTGCAACAGAGCCTCCCGCCGTTCGAGGTTCGACAGGACAAGGTCCGCATCGGCAAGATGAAATCGGAGTTGGAACACCTCGTGCGCCGCTCGCCAGACGGCGACGATGCGAAAAAGCTCGAGGCAGAGATCGAGGAGTTGCAGGACTCCGTCTCGGAGCGCGAGGAGGCGTGGCACGCAGAGGAGAAGCCCGAACCGGTCGTGGACGAAGGCGAGATCGCTACGATCGTGCAGAGCTGGACCGGTATTCCAGTGACCCGCTTGGTAGAAGCCGAAAGCCAGAAGCTGCTCCGCATGGAGGACGATCTGCATAAGCGAATCATCGGCCAGGCGGTCGCCGTCTCGGCCGTCTCACGCGCCATTCGCCGCGCACGCAGCGGCCTCAAGGATCCGAAGCGACCGATAGCGAGCTTCATCATGCTCGGGCCGACCGGCGTCGGCAAAACGGAATTGGCGAAAGCCTTGGCTGAGTACCTGTACGAAAAAGAGTCCTCGATGATCCGGCTCGATATGTCCGAGTACATGGAGCGGTTCGCCGTCAGCCGGCTCACTGGAGCGCCTCCTGGCTACGTAGGGTACGACGACGGCGGTCAGCTCACTGAACAGGTTCGGCGAAACCCTTACGCAGTCATTCTGCTCGACGAAATCGAGAAAGCTCACCCAGAAGTGTTCAACCTGCTGCTGCAGGTCATGGAAGACGGACAGCTGACGGACAGCCAGGGCAGAACGGTCGACTTCAAGAACACGATCATCATCATGACCTCGAACGTGGGCGTCCGGCCGGTCGAGCTGGACAAGGGCCTTGGTTTCCGCGACGTGACCCTAGACCCCGATGATCCGAAGACTTATGAGACGATGAAGAAGCGGATGATGAGCGAGATGAAGAAGACCTTCCGACCCGAGTTCTTGAACAGGGTCGACGAGATCGTCGTTTTCCAGCATCTGACGCGAGACGAAATCCTTAAGGTCGCCGACCTCTACATGGAGCGAATCAATCGGCAGGCCAAGGAAATCGGCATTTCAATCGAGCTGAGCGAAAAGCTGAAGGACATGCTCGTGGACAAGGGTTACGACCCGAACCTCGGAGCGAGACCGCTTAGAAGAGCGGTGCAGCGCTACATCGAAGACCCCCTCAGCGAAGAGCTTCTGCTGAGCCACTTTAGCGAGGGCGATGCGATCTTGGCGGACCTGGATGAAGACGGCAACGTAATGTTCCGACGAAAAGGCACGGACGAAGGCCCCGCGAAGGAAGAGGCCGAAATCATCCCGAACTAGGTTCGATCCGCTACTCCGGCTCCGGTATTTGGTCGCGACCCATCATCACGTACTGGTACACCAGCGCCGCGACCAATGCACCAAGCACCGGGCCAGCGATGTAGATCATCGGCTGCATTTCCGTCTTGCCGATAAGCGCCGGACCGAGCCAGCGCGCGGGGTTTAGAGCGGCGCCCGTTATCGGGCCGATGGCAAGGATCCCCATCGTGATCGAGAGGCCGATGTACAGCCCGCCCACCTTGGGTGCGCGCTTGTCGATGGCAGTGCCAAATACTGCAAACACCAGGAAGAACGTCGCAATCGCCTCTAGCGCAAGCGCAGGCATCGGCTCTATAGAACGCGTGACCAGCGTGCCCTGGGCGAGGGCTTCGTACCCCATAATTTGATAAACCGAGGCGGCGGCAACGACAGCCCCGAGGCACTGCGCCACGATGTAAGCCAGAGCGTCGCCGATCTTGATCCTGCGGGCCATCCAGATCGCCAGGGTCACAGCCGGATTCAGGTGGCCGCCGCTGATCGCCATCGTCGCGCTGACAAGCACGGCGATCGCCAGACCGTGCGCCAGTGCGACGCCGAGCAGACCACCGGAGCCGGGGCCTAGGTGGATCATCGCCATGACCCCGACGAAAACCAGGGCAAACGTGCCGATAAACTCTGCCAAATACGCTCGGATGTTCATGTTCTTATCACCTGTGCGAGATTTCGATGCTACCTGCCAAGACGGACCAGAACCTCGATTTGAACTGCCTTGCGGGCGATCATCGCGTGGTTTCTTGCCTTGCGGGCTAACCGGGCGGGCCAGAACACCGTAACCAGTCGTAAGAGTAAACTACTTACGTAGTAGGAGCCTGATAATGAATCGACTCGCAATCGGCGCATGCGCTGCCCTCGTCTGCACATCCGTTTTCGCTCAAGACCTCGATCAAAGTGTGACTTTTTCGCGCTCGGTTGGGCCCGCAAGGCAGGTCGTCAGAGAGCTTGGAAACCAATTGGGCCTGTACTTGGACACGAACGGCGTTATTGAGGACGAACTGCTCCTGCTGCATGTCACAGACCAGCCCCTCAGCGCAGTGATGGACAAGATCGCCGAAGCGTTGTCCGCGAAGTGGATCAAGGAGGAGAAAGGGTACCGGCTCGTCGATGATGTCGGCAAGCGCAAGTCCGAAGAATTGAGCGAGGCGAGGCGAAGAACGAACGCGTTTGCGGAGGGTCTGCACAAGAAGACATCGCCGCAGCAGAGGTGGACACGGGGGGAGCTCGAGAAGATGATGGAGCAGCGGGCGCGGACGGGACAATCCTACCAATCCTACGTTCGAGCGCCTGAGAACTCACAGGATAGCGTCATTGAGATCATTAGCAGCAGCATGCTGTCCCAGAATCCAGCTCAATTGGCCGCCAGCCAAGTGCTCGGGGAAATACCACCCAAACTGCTCGCCAGCGTCGGCCCGGGCGATCGCATCGTGTATACAAGTCGCCCAAACAGAATGCAGAAGCGGTTCCTAGGCAGCTTGAACAGCGTCGCAAAGAACTTTATTTTCAACCACAACGTGATGCTCGATGCCAAGTCCAGGACGCAGACCGACAGCAACGTTCGGGTTATCACAGGCACCGGGCGTTACGATCGACCGCTCCAGCAAGTCGGAAAGATCCTCATCATTCTGTCCAGGTCGTACAGGTCCGACACCGTTTCGGTAGAGGTCGTCGTCGCGGATCAGCAGGGCGTCATCGTCTCGCGCGGCAGGGCTAATATTGCCCCGGTTTGGCCGGAGGCCAAGCGAGCACTAGTCGAACCAGGCGGTGAAGAAATCACCGTCACGCCGCTCGCCCGCGAGATGGCCCAGCTGTTTTCGCAAGACTCAGCGCGGACTGTCTCGGAGCGACTGGTGTTTTCAGTGAGCACTTCCTCCGGAAACCCGACGAGCATCCTTTTTACCGGAGAAAGCAAGGGAGCACCGGACTTTTCTGAAGACCTGATGCGATTCCTAGTGCAGCCGCACAAATTCGATCCGACCTCGCTGTACGTCAGCCAAGCGTTCGAACAAGCCGCTGCTTCGCGCGATCTGTCGCTCGTCGCGTCGTTCCCGGATTCTATCGTCATCGACCTCGCCCGGCGACTGACGTCCGGCAAGCTCACCGTCGACGAACTCCTCACGACCAGCAGCGCATACGGCGCCGAGAGTTCGATCAGCGATGGATGGCTCGTCGTGAGGCCGACGTGGCCCGCTAGCGCCCGACTGATGCAGTTCAACAGGGTCGCCGCGGCGAAACTGTTCGGCGCTGTGGCCAATCGCGGTTTCGCGACGCTTGACGAGCTCGCCGCGTACTCTATCGAGATGTCCCCGCTGCGCTCCAGCAGCAGCCTCGACACCGTGTACTTGGGCATGATCAGTCCCGACGTGGCCGAGCTTCTTAGCCAATACACTTCTGGACAGTTCGACCTGCTGCGGCTGTATGCGACCCTGCCGTACAAAGTCAGCGATGCCTCGCAGGCTGGCGGAGCCACACTGTACGGCCAGCTGAACGGCAAAGCAAGGCAGTACGCGCAGCGCGCCGTCTATCGTCCGGGAGCGTTCGGCTTCCTGCAATTCGCGGGCGGCTACGGCGTAGGCAATGTGATGTTGATACGAAGGCTGAATCTCTCGGAACAAGAGCGACAAATCCCGACGCTCATGAGCGAGCCGACGGAGGCTCTGCCAAACGGTGTGCCGACGAACACGCCCATCGTCGTAGCTCGTACTGTGGAAGATGGGATTTTCGCCACGGTCACAGGCCGGCGAGGCGGCAAGTTCTTCACAGCCCAGGAGTTTGCGATGCATGAGTCCATGGCCAGAAACGGCTTCGGGGCTGGCAGCGTTATCACCTACAACCAGTTCCAAACCGCCGAAATCGGCGACGTTACGCTGACTATCAAGCTTGGCGATATGGGCGATCGCAGCGCCACGTTCCGCGACGCTCGGATCAGCCGGTCGTCGAAGAAACTGACGCTTGCCAACCTGCCAGCGCCGTTCCTCGAAGCGCTGGCTAAAGCGCGCGAACGGATGCGCACTACGCGGACGTACGGCGTCGGATCACGCAGGCAGCCCCCACCCGCGCCGTAGCGGTTACAATCCAGGGCGTGGCCGTAACGCGTTTCGCCCCAAGTCCGACCGGGCTGCTCCACGTCGGGCACGCGTACTCAGCGTGGTTCTCTGAGCAAGCTGCCGAGGGCGAGCGCTTCCTTCTGCGGATCGAAGACATCGACTCGGGCAGATCGCACGAGCGGTTCGTGTCAGCGATCTACGAGGACTTGGAGTGGCTGGGGCTCTCGTGGGAATCTCCCGTGATGCGCCAATCAGAGCGATTCCCTGCTTACGAGGAGGCGTTGAACAAACTGCGCGAAGCCGAACTGCTCTACCCTTGTTTCTGCACGCGCGCAGACATCCGGCGAGAGATCAAGTCCGCAGGCGCTGCTCCACATGGGGCGATGGGTCAGGCCTACCCCGGCACTTGCCGGTCGCTATCCACTACTGAGCGTGAACGGCGACTGAAATCCGGAGCGCCGCACGCGCTTCGCCTGGATGTAGAGGCGGCTATGAAAGCAGTTGGCGAGCTGACCTGGCACGACCGCGAGCGCGGGCAGCAGCAATGTGCGATGGACCTGGCCGGCGATGTCGTCCTCGCCAGAAAGGACGTACCGACGAGCTACCATCTGAGCGTCACGGTGGACGACGCAGCGCAGGGAATCTCGCTCGTCACACGCGGCCTCGACCTGTTCGAATCGACTCACGTCCACCGGCTACTGCAGGCGCTCCTCGACCTGCCAACCCCTGAATACTGGCACCATCCGCTGATCACAGACGAACAGGGCGAGCGACTCTCGAAGCGGAGCAAGTCCGTCACTCTCCGGGCGATCCGCGAGTCTGGAGCGACCCCGGAAGACGTGCGCCGCAGGTTTCCCTCTTGATCTCAAGCCTAGACTGGGCCCATTGCGCAGACTCGCTGCGAACGGGCAAACTGGTGGTTCGCAGGATGCAGCACCAGTTCGTAGCCGTCATAGATTTCGGAGGACAGTATTCGCAGCTGATCGTCCGCCGCGTGCGAGAGCACGGGGTGTACAGCGAAATGATCCCTTGGCCCGAAGCTGGCAAGCGTCTACGAGAGCGACGTCCGGACGCGGTGATCCTTTCTGGCGGGCCGAAGAGCGTTCTAGATGACGGAGCCCCGAACCTGGACTTCGATCTGATCAAGGGCGTTCCAACTCTCGGGATCTGTTACGGCCTGCAGTTGATGGCGCAACGCATGGGAGGCGAGGTCGTGCGAAGCGCCGATCGCGAGTACGGACGGCAGCACTTGATCGAAACCGTTGACGGCTCGCTCGTCGGAAGCCTATCGAGCGACCAAGTCTGGACGAGCCACGGCGATCAAGTTGTTCGCGTCCCGCCTGGATTCTCGGTGACCGCAAAGACGAGCACGTGTACCGTGGCCGCATTCGAGAACCGTGCCGAGCACCTCTATGGCGTACAGTTCCACCCAGAAGTCAGCCACACCAAGGACGGCAGTACGATTTTGCACCGATTCCTCTTCGACGCAGCCGGGTTGAAAGGTGATTGGACGTCCGCGAGCTTCATCGACGACGCTATCTCGGCGGTCAAGTCCGAAGTCGGAGACCAGCACGTGCTCTGCGCAGTGAGCGGCGGCGTCGATTCGAGCGTCGTTGCTGCGCTGCTGACGAAGGCGCTGAGCGACCAGGTCACGTGCGTCTTCGTCGATCACGGACTGTTGCGCAAGGACGAGGCGCGTCAAGTCGTCGCCATGTTTACCGAGGTTTTTCATCCGCATCTTGTCGTGATCAACGCGGAGGACCAGTTCTTTCAAGCGCTCGCAGGCGTCACCGAGCCAGAAGCGAAGCGCAAGATTATCGGCGAGCAGTTCGTGCGCTGCTTCGAGGACCACGCCGACGAAATCAGCAACTGCAAGTACCTCGCGCAGGGCACTCTGTACCCGGACGTCATCGAGTCGGGGTCGGCGACAGCGGCCAAGATCAAGACGCACCACAACGTCGGCGGCTTGCCGGATTGGATGGAGCTGAAAGTGATCGAGCCGCTGAGGATGCTGTTCAAAGACGAAGTGCGCAACGTCGGTCGCAAACTTGGGCTGCCAGACGATGTAGTCGACCGCGAGCCGTTCCCCGGCCCAGGACTGGCCGTCAGAATCCTCGGCGAGGTCACGCGCGAACGGGTTCGGATCACGCAAGAGGCGGACTGGATTTTCCGCACCGAGCTGCGCGAGCAAGGGCTCCATCGCGAAATCTGGCAGTCGTACGCTGCGTTGCTAGACGTCCACAGCGTCGGAGTTATGGGCGATGAAAGAACGTACGAGCAGGCCATCGTGCTGCGCGCGGTGCAGAGCGAGGACGCGATGACGGCTCAAGCCTCGCCGCTGCCGTTTGAGTTCTTGGAGCACGTCTGCACACGGATCGTGAACGAGGTTCCGGGGGTCAACCGCGTGCTTTACGACCTGACGAGCAAGCCCCCTGCGACGATCGAGTGGGAGTGACCGCAGTGGGGCATTGGCGACATGGATACCAACAGTATCGAGAACTTCCGGTGCGTGTTCAAACGGCCATTCACGGGAGTCTGGGTTTGTCCAAGATCAAAGCACATGATTGCATACGCGGTCGATCAGGCCTTTAGATACAATTTCCGCAAGACTGACGACTTGGTAGGTTCTCCACCGTGACGGCTCAGGTTGTCGGGTGTCGGCTGAAGTGGCGGAAGTTGATTGGCAAATAGACGGGAGCCGCCGAATAGGCGGCTCCCAAACTGTCCAACGGGACGTGAAACCCTCTCGGGCCAGTGGTCACCGTGGATCTGCACTTATAATGATGCCATAAATTGGCGCAATGTTCAACAAAAATGGTCAAATAGGTTCAAATGCTAGTAAAGGACAGAGGCCAGCAGGCCTGGCAGGGGCTATCCAGCGTGGCCCCGCTGCGATTTCGACGGTACGAATCTTCGTCGCACCGGGATCCTCTTGACCATTACGCCATGTATCTGTGGAACCTAGCGCTCTCTAGGGACATTTATGCATCCATACAGGCGCTAGAGGTCGTTCTCAGGAGTCGAATACACCAGGAAATGTCCCGCAGATACAGCAACGACTTCTGGTTTGAGGACCAGAGCCTCATGGGACGACATGAATTGAGGGCGATTAGCGACTTGCGAAGCAGTCGCAGAAACATCACTCTAAGCTCCTCCGCTGACCAAATCGTCGCATCATTGCCGTTCAACTATTGGGTCGCTATCTACGGCAGCAACTACACCAGCGATGTACATAATCAGATTTCCGCAAGCGTATTCCCCCACAGAAAGGCCAGGCTTCGACGAGGAGACATCGCCCACAAGCTCGGTCGTATTCGCAAGCTTCGCAATCGAGTCGCCCATCACGAGTGCATCTGCGACATACCAACGTTGCAAGAAACATACGGGTTCATCACTGACCTGCTCGGCGACATTTCACCTGACTACGCAGCCCTCGAGGCCCGCACTAGTCGATTCATGCGAACCTTCCGCCGAGGGAGCGCTCCGTACAGGCTCTACGCCGCGCTACGAATCCGATTTGACAGCTATTAGTGCGCTTCGGGTGCCGCACCTGTCCGCGTCTTTCTGTCGCTTTATCTTTCCTCTTTGCTTCCTCAAGCTCCCCTCTTGGTAATCGAGGAAGCCTTTCGGCCAGGTTCTTGAACTTGCCTACTTCCTCCTTGCCAGTCCCTTTATCGGGTTACGATGGAGCCTTGCATTTATCACTGAATCTCTACTGTATTAGGTTCGAGGGAGCCTAAAGACAACCACTGGGCAGCAATTGCGAAGCGTTGAGCCGAACTCATTTCTAATGTTAGTACGAACTCGCAAGGGAGACCCGAAGATCGAAGTCAGCATGGAATGGGTACTCGTGCTCGCTATCCTGTTGATCTTCTTCCGCTAGTTTGCAGGCCCTCGGTTACGTCCGGGGTTTCTTCCGGATCGTACGTTCGAGTGCAAACGAAGCTGATTCCTATTCCTTGGAGTTTGCAGCGAATAACTCGGACTGCGGACACAACTCGCTGATTTCCCGCAAATTTGCCGTCTGCCGACGAGTCGGCCGGAGCCGAAAATTAGGAGAGTGCCTAGGTCGTTCTCAGCCCTACTGTCGGTTTGTACGTCCGTCTTCCTGCTCGCGCTTTCCAGCGAGCTAGCGTTCGCGACCCCGGCGGTTGTTACGGTCGACGCGGGCATCCCGGTCAAGTTCGAGATCAGCTCAAGGATGTTTCCCGTTTCCTGGCGTTCAGGCGAGGTCGATGCGCGAGCGGAACCGATTGCAAGAGACCAGAAGGCACGCAGCGTCCGCGCGATGGACAAGGCGCTTGCGAAATATCCGGCAAAGCTCCTGACGGAAAACCTGACTGCGATTCACTTCGCCAAGAAACTCCGGTTCTACGGCTTGAGCTACGGCGGGACGAACTCGCTCGACACGGTGTATATCGCCAACCGAGGCGTCAGGGCCGGGTTTACGGACAGGTTTCTGGAAGCAGCCTTCCACCATGAGTTCTCCAGCATCCTGCTTCGGAATTTCTCAGACGAGTTCGACTACCTGGCGTGGACGGGCGCGAATCGAGCCGGGTTCTCGTACCACTCAGACGGTACCGAGGCGGTGCGCTCAGGCCGGTCCGACACCAAGTTCCGGCCGGAGTTCCACGCGCAAGGGTTTCTCAACGAATACGCGACCGCGAGCATCGAAGAGGACTTCAACACGTTTGCCGAAGCGATTTTCCTAGGCGAGCGGAAGTTCTGGAAGGCGGTCGATCTGTGGCCGCGCGTCCACACGAAGGCGATGATCGTGATCCAGTTCTACCGACACCTGAACAGCGATTTGACGGAAGAGTACTTCCGCTCTCTGAGCCGATGACGTAAACTCGGTTCTGTGCCGGTCAAGATCACGAAGGAGTTCCGCTGGGAGATGGGGCACCGTCTGCCGAACCACGACGGCGGGTGCAACAACATCCACGGCCACTCGTACCGGCTTGTCGTCGAGATCGAGGGCGAACCGGACGACGCGGGGATGATCGTCGATTACCACGACATTTCGCGGGCCGTGCGGCCGATCTTAGACGAACTCGATCACGCGTTCCTCTGCGACTCTTCCGACGACCTGATGTCAGACGTCCTGCGCGAGAGCAATTTGAAGTACGTCACCGTGCCGTTTCCGACGACTGCCGAGAACATCGCAAAGTGGTTGGCCGAGCGGGTTTACCCGTCGTTCTCGTCCCGCGGCAATCTGCGGTCGTTCTCCATCCACGTCTACGAGACGTTGAAGACAAGTGCGACCTACACGATAAACGTCGGCGATCTCGGATAGAATGAGCCGTGCCCGAGCTGAAGACGATCATCACCGCGGACGAAATCCAGGCGAAAGTGTCTGAGCTGGCCGGCAAGATCCGCGAACACTACTCCGGCAGGGACCTTCTGCTCATCGGAGTGCTCAAAGGCTCAATCCACTTTCTGTCCGATCTAGCGCGGCAGCTCGATCCGACCACGGAGATTGATTTCGTCCAGGTCAGCAGCTACGGCCCTGGCAACTCCTCCTCGGGCGTCGTACGAATCAAAAAGGACCTCGATATCAACATCGAGGGACGGCACGTACTGGTCGTAGAGGACATCCTCGACACCGGGCTTACACTCACCCACTTACGCGAGCTGTTTGCTACCAGAAAGCCAGCAAGTCTGCAGGTAGTGACGCTGCTGCAAAAGCCCACCGCGCTGCAGCATGGAGGCCGGGCCGAGTACGTCGGATTTGATATACCGGACGAATTCGTGGTAGGATATGGATTAGACTACGCTGAACGGTACCGGAATTTGCCGTATGTCGCCGTTCTGCGCGAGTAGTCGACCTTCCCTTTAATTGCGCTTGTGTGTTTGGCGCGCAACGACTGGGATTTGACTCGCACAACCTCCACATAGTTTCACAACTGTCTTATGACCCATACATTTCGTCCTCGAAAGTCCGAGAGCGGCTCCAAAGGTGGACGTCGACCCAGGCGCCCGCATCGCCAGGACAACGAAGACCTATCCAATCTGCCCGAGATCGACTACAACCACTTCGACTCGATGTCTCCCACTGCGCTCGCCAAGGAGGCGAAGTCCGCCTCGATCGGTTTAGATCAAGACCGGCATGAAGTGATCAAGGCGCTGTTGCAGATCGCAAACGCGGATCAAGGTGCGCTGTACCGGACTGGGACGCTCGACATCCTGCCGGACGGATGGGGCTTCCTGCGCGATGACGGGTACCGACCGTCGAACGACGACGTCTACGTCAGCCAGTCCCAAGTAAAGCGGTTCGGACTGCGCCCAGGCGACACCATATTTGGCCTCGTTCGGGCGCCGAAAGACGGCGAGAAGTACTACGGAATGCTCCGCGTAGAGGGCATCAACGGTTTCGCGACTGGGGCGGAGGAGATCAAGAATCGAAGGGACTTCGACAAGCTAACGCCGCTGTTCCCCACTGAAAAGCTCGTGCAAGAGACGGAGAACGAAGGGATCATCGGCCGAATCATCGATCTCATCGCGCCGATCGGCAAAGGCCAGCGCGGCCTGATCGTATCGCCGCCAAAGGCGGGCAAAACGACGATCATCAAGTCGATCGCAAACTCGATCGCGATCAACAACCCCGAGGTGAAGCTTCTCGTTCTTCTCGTTGACGAACGGCCGGAAGAAGTCACCGACATTCGGCGTTCAGTCAAGGGGCAAGTGATCAGCTCGACGTTCGACGAACCGGCAGAGAACCATATGCGAGTCGCCGACCTGTGCCTCGAGCAAGCCAAGCGCCTTGTCGAGGTTGGGCACGACGTTGTCATCCTCCTCGATTCGATCACGCGGTTCAGCCGGGCCAGCAACCTTACGATCAACCCTTCCGGACGCACGCTCTCAGGCGGACTTGATCCGGCTGCGCTCTACAGACCGCGTCGGTTCTTCGGGGCGGCACGGAATATCGAAGAAGGTGGATCGCTGACGATCATTGCAAGCGCACTGATCGACACCGGGTCGAAGATGGACGATGCGATCTTCGAGGAGTTCAAAGGTACCGGCAACATGGAGATCGTGCTCGATCGAGACCTCGCCGAGAGACGCATCTGGCCAGCCATCGACGTAAGACGCTCGGGAACGCGCCACGAAGAGAACCTGTTCGATCCGGAGCAGCTAGAGGCGGTCGTCCAACTTCACCGCATGCTGGCGAAGTCTCAGGACGCGATCGAGGCGACAGAGTCGCTGAACAAGCTGCTGCGCCGAACCCCGAACAACGCGGTGTTCATCGAAACGATCATAGCAAGATCGAAGACGACCGTTTAAGCGAGTAGTTCCCCCGAAAACTGTGCTGCGGGTCTCCCGACCTGCGCGTCTGACACCAGCTGCTCGCGAGGTCCTTCGACCCGCTCAGGATGACCGCTCGCCCTCCCAACTATCGCTTCAGCAGCGTGCGCGGCTCGCGAGGTCCTTCGATCCGCTCAGGATGACTGCTCGCCCTCCCAACGACACATATCGTTCGTCTTCTCCTGAGGTGGATCCTAACGCGAGCGCCGTGTCACAGGAGCGCCACCCTCCATGGACCGCAGGCCATTCCCTCTCCCCTTGAGGGAGAGGGTTAGGGTGAGGGGTCCAAGCGACAAAGTCCTTTCCGATTGGACTTCCCATGATGCCAGCATGTTGAAAATAGGACAGGACTGTGTCTGTCTCGTCTTCCTCTCCCCGGCGCGCGTGCCGCGGACAGGCCTGGAGGGTTTGTCCGCGATCGCGTTCCCATCAAAGCACCGGCGTTCTGGTAGAGCGTTCTCAGTTGAAGGCTAGTGGCGAGCGGTAGCTGAGGTCGCGCAGGAGGACGACCCTCCAATGGGACGTCCCGAGTCCCGAACCAACCTGCCAGGCTCCATGTCTGCATTTCTACCGGAACCACTATGGAGGCGTGGTTCAAATCAGGTTCAACATGGATTAACTCAGGTATGGGACGGGTGCTGCGACTTCCTGAGCGGCTAAGAAAGGCACTGCCCGCGGGCCTCATATTCTACGGAGCGCTGAGTCTCGCCGACTTCGCATTCACACTTATCGCGTTTCAGCACGGCGCGACAGAAGCGAACCCCTTGTTGCGGCATGTTCAGGGCGTTGGGCTATTCGAGTTCGTCAAGTTGACGCTCACGCTGCTCGTCGTGGTAGTGGGATACAAGCTGTGGCACCGGCCGATTACCCGTACCGTCATCGGCTTTGCAAACGGCGTGATGGTTGCGCTCGTCATCTACCACATTGCATCACTCGGATTGCTCCCCTAGCTTAACGAAGGAAGCACTTTCGCAAGCTCACGAAGAACCTTCCCTCGATGGCTCACAGCGTGCTTCTGCTCTGGGGTGAGCTGCGCCAAGGTGCAACGAAGTTCCGGCAGAAAAAAGATCGGGTCGTAGCCAAATCCCCCCGATCCCGCTGGCTCGCGCGCGATCCTCCCTTCGCACAGACTTTCAAAGGTCGAGTGCTCGCCCTGTGGGGAGACGAGCGCGACGCAACATCGAAAGCGAGCTGTCCGTTTGCTGTCTTCGACCGACTGCATCCGCTCGAGCACGAGCCTGATCTTCTGCTCGAACGTGCTGTCGCCTCCATACCGTTTGCTGTGCACTCCTAGATCGCCCGGCAAGGCGTCGATCTCCAAGCCTGCGTCATCGGCCAAGCACCACTCGCCTGTAAACTCGACGGCAGAGCGCGCCTTTATCAGCGCGTTTTCCGAGTACGTCGCTCCGGTCTCTTCCGGCACTGGAGCCCCGGGATAGTCGGCCAAGGTCTTAATCTGCCCGACCGCATCAACCGCGAGCAGAACCTCGCGCATCTCACCGGCCTTTTTCCGATTGTGCGTCGCCAAGACGAGCCGTTCGATCATGCGCCTAACGTCTGTCGCTGCAATTCGACCAGTTCAAAGACGCCCTTCTTTGCCAGCGACAGCATTTTCCCCAACTGCTCTGCAGTAAACGGTTTCGACTCAGCGGTGCCTTGGATTTCGACGAACTCCCCGGAAGCAGTCATCACGACGTTCATGTCGGTCTGAGCCCGCGCGTCCTCCTCGTAGCACAGATCCAACAACGTTTCCCCCTGGACGACGCCCAGCGAGACGGCGGCGATTGGTTCGGTGATCAAGTTCTTTGTGATCATGCCTTGCTCCTGCATCCACGTCATGGCGTCGTACACCGCGACGTACGCGGCGGTGATCGAGGCCGTTCGCGTTCCACCGTCTGCCCGCAATGCGTCGCAATCAACGATGATCGTTCGCTCGCCCATGGACTCAAGATCGACTACCGCTCGCAACGACCGTCCGATCAGTCGTTGAATCTCCTGAGACCTCCCGCTTGGGCCGCGAGTTCCGTCCCTTTGGTTTCTTCGCTGTCCGGAGCGCGGCAGCATCGCGTACTCTGCGGTCAACCAGCCCTTCCCTTGCCGGTGCATCCATCTCGGCACCTTGTCTTCGACGGTCGCCGTAACGTGCATGTGGGTATCGCCGAGTTTGATCAGGCATGACCCTTCGGCGTGTTTGGAAAACCCGCGCTCCAGGGTTACTGGCCGGAGTTCGTCCGGTTGTCTTCCGTCCAATCGCATAACGGCGATTCTACCTACAGCAAATTCTTTGCCCGTCCGGCTGCCGCAGGCCTGGCGTCAGCAATCGTCGTCGGCAGGAAGAGGCTATCAAGGCCTGCCAAAAAGCGCTCCGTCTTTGGATCAATGCCCTGATTAGTCGGGCAGGCGGCGAAAGAGCGCCGCTACCCACTCACCATCGCGTTCGACCTCCACAAGCTCGAAGCCGTGTACCGTCGCAGAGCGCTCCACGTCCGGCCAGTTTTCTGCGATGATGCCGCTGACCAGCCAGTGGCCTCCGGCGCTCACTCTCTGCTTGGCCTCCGGAGCGAGATGAATCAGCGCCTCGCTGATGATGTTGGCCAGCACGACCTCGTAACCCGCATCGGGCAAAGGCGAAAACCCGTCGCCTTCGTACACGGTGACCGCGACGCCGTTCTTCAGGGCGTTTTCCCTAGTCGCGGCCACCGAAACAGGATCGATGTCGACGGCGTCGACTTTCGCCGCTCCGGTCTGCATCGCGAACACGCTCAGAATTCCGCTCCCGCAACCGATATCCGCGACCGAACGATCCGCGATTTCCATCCGCTGCATGATCTCCAAGCACATCCGGGTTGACGCGTGATCGCCGGTGCCGAATGCCTGGCCGGGGTCGAGGACCAGCACGATCTCATCGCCTTCTGCAGCGTACGTTTCCCACGACGGACAAACGGTCAGGCGATCTCCGATCTTATGGGGACGAAAGAACTGCTTCCAGCTTTCAGCCCAGTCCTCATCTGAAACTTCAATGGTCGACACTTTCGCCGCGCCGAGCGATCTCAGTTCGTCCGACAGCGCGGAGACATCCACCTTCATCTCCTCGCAAACGTAACCGCTGATCGTCGGCGGCTCGTCTGTCTGGACCGTGCCCTGAATGCCAAACCGACCGAACCGCTCCGCCCAGATCGACCAGTCGTCGGGAATCGACGGCAGGTGTGCGATCACCTGCGTCCAAATCTTCACTTCTGCTTGCCCTTCTTCCTTCCAAAGAGACTGTCGAGCATCCCGCTGCTGCCCTGCGGCACCGGACCACCGGACTCCGCTGCAAACTTTCGCAACAACTCCGCTGACTCATTCGACAGTTTCTTCGGAACCACAACGTTAACGCGGACGTACAGAGAGCCCCGTGCTCCACCGTGCAGTCGCGGCAGCCCCTCTCCTCTCAGCCGGAACAACTTGCCAGGCTGAGTGCCAGCCTTGATCTCAAGATCGAGCTCGTCGGTCAACCCGTCGACCTTCACTCGGTCACCGAGCGCAAGTTGAGGAAACGTGAGATCGACCGACCCTAGGAGATCGTTGCCCCGTCGCTCGAACCGGGCGTCATCTCTTACATGCACGACGACGTACAGGTCGCCCGCAACACCCTGTCCGAGTCCGGCGCTACCGTGCCCCGCAATCCTCAGCGTTACGCCGTCCTCGACGCCAGCCGGTAACGTGACCGAGAGCTCGACCTCCTCGACGGCCAGCCCCTTGCCGTGACACTCGTGGCACGGTGAGGCGATCGTCTTCCCGGCGCCAGCGCACGCCGGACAAGTCGTGCTGGTCCTCATGCTCCCGATGAACGTCTGCTGGACGCGCGAGACGACGCCCGCGCCTTGGCACGTACCGCACGTCTCTGGCCTGGTGCCTGGCTCGGCACCCGAGCCATCGCACTCGCTGCACCGCGCCATCAACTTGTACCGAATCTTTTCCTCTACGCCGGTCAGCACATCGCGCAACGAAATGGTGATCTGCGACCGCAGGTCCTCGCCGTCTCGACCTGACATCCGTCTGGCCCGCCGGCCTCCGACCATGCCGCCGAAGAAAGCGTCGAACAGGTCGGACAGATCGACGTGCTGACCAAAGTCCCCAAAGCCGCCTGACTCATCGATCGACCCAGACTGGTCGTAACGCGACCGCTTCTCAGGATCGCTCAAGACCGCATAAGCCTGACTGATCTCTTTGAATTTCTCCTCCGCCTCCGGGTTGTCGGGGTTAACGTCCGGGTGGTACTGGCGAGCGAGTCGCCGGTAGGCCGATTTGATCTGGTCAGATTCGGCGTCGCGCGCTACGCCAAGCGAAGAGTAGGGGTCAGTCAACGGAGCACCGAGCGCTACCCCTCTTTGGACTCTCCGGCCTCTTCCTGCTTGACCAGATCGTCGAGCGACATGTTTCCATCTGCGTCCGTGGCCTCAGTCTCCTCTTCAGCCTCATCTCCGATCAGCAAGTCGGACAGAAGCGATGCCGGCGAAACTGAAACCGCTCCGTCGTCCCCCGCGTCTGATTCCAAAGCCACATCGTCGTACGACAGCTCCGAATCGCCTAAGCTCGGTAGGAGCAAGCCGTCGGTGTCGGCGATCTCCATGTCCAGGGTTCCGTCCTCTACGGCCTCGGCTTCGTCAGGGAATACTGGCTTGATCTTCCCTGCTGCGATCTCGGCCAGCGCGATCGACAGCGGGTGGCTAGAGTCGATCCGCACCAGGGGGGGCGCACCGTCCTTGATCTGTCGCGCCCGCTTGGCCGCTAGATTGGCCAGAACGAACCTGCCAAACTCATGCTCGTTGAGAATATCAGGCTGGGGAAAAATAGAGTCGCCGGGAGCCATAAGCAACCTCATATGATACCAGACAGCATCGATAGGGCTGGCTGGGTCCTAGCTTGGCGCGCCTAGCGCGAAAGTGCCGCTATCTGCGAAAATCAGGGCCATGTCCAACCCGTCGGATCAGAGGCTGGAAACAATGCTGCAGCACTTGGGAGAAGAGACGCACATTCTAGGCGCGGTGGTTCCGCCGATTTTCCAAACTTCGCTCTTCATCTTCGACACTTGGGATCAGTTCTATGAAGCGCAGGAAAACCAGTTCGACCTCTTGTCGGACGAGGGGCAGTGCTTCTACAGCAGAATCAACAACCCGACGCTCGATCTGGTCGGCAAGAAGGTCGCCGCCTTGGAGAAGACCGAGTGCGCCCGGATGTTCACGAGCGGAGCGTCGGCGATCAGCACAGCCGTCATGGCCAGCACGAGAACTGGGTCGCACGTGGTCTGCGTCGACACTTGCTACGGTCCGACCCGCAGGTTCTTGGCGGAGTATATGCCACGCTTCGGCGTGGAGACGACGTTCGTCGTAGGCACTGACCCTCAGGAGGTTTTCGACGCGATCCGACCGGAGACCTCTCTGATCTTCCTTGAATCGCCGAGCAGCATTATATATCGGTTGCAAGACCTGACGACCATTGCGCAGGAAGCGAAAAGCCGAGGCATTCGCACTGCGGTGGACAACAGTTACGCCAGCCCGATCTTTCAGACGCCCGCAGAGTTCGGTATCGACATCGTGGTTCACAGCGCGACCAAATACCTTGGTGGGCACAGCGACGTTGTGGCCGGTGCGCTGTGTGCGTCGAACGACATCATGAAGGAGATCATGGCCAACGAGGTGGAGTACATCGGCGCGTCGCTGCCCCCGTTTCCATCGTGGTTGATTCTCCGCTCACTCCGCACGCTGCCCATCAGGATGGCGCAGCACGCCAAGACCGCCGACGCCGTTGCGCGATGGCTGCGCGAACGGCCGGAAGTCAGACAGGTGTTCCACACAGGATTCGAGGACCATCCGCAGCGCGAGCTGTTCCTGAAGCAGATGAGCAGCTCGTCCGGGCTGATTTCGTTCGAGCCGGTGGATCAAGACCCGGATCGCTTGCGCGCGTTCACCGAAGCGTTGCGCCTGTACCGGCTGGGAGTCAGCTGGGGCGGCCACGAGAGCCTCTGCGTCCCGCTCGAGTACCACCCGATGGACTGGCCGGAGAAGCGGTGGATCGTAAGGCTCTACAACGGGCTGGAGCATGAGACCGACCTGATCGCCGACTTGGAACAAGCGTTCCGCGCCGGACGCAAGCAAACGTAACGACCTTGGGCCGCAACCGTTATGGGTTAATGAGAAGAAAGTGATCGGCAGGCTCGTCCCCTATCCGTTGAAAGTGGCTCTCGTGAGGCTCAGGAGAGAGCCAGAGATGATCATTGTCCGCAGGACATTCTGCAGACAAAGGGCTAAAGACCGCAGTGCGTACTCTTATGAACTCGCGAGTCATGCAACGCCGCTAAGAAGAAAGACGACGACCTACGACGAGCGGATGCAGCGGGGCAAGGAGACCAACGTCCGTCTTGTCGCTGGCCTCCTCGACGGAATCGTCATCGAACCGTTCGGCTGCTTCTCATTTCATGGGCTTGTAGGGAGGCCGAAAAAAAAACGGGGTTTCGTCCTCGGCCCAGAGATGCAGAGAGGAAAGCTCGAAGAAGGGCTCGGAGGTGGGACGTGCTCGGTCTCAAACCTGCTGTACTGGATCGCGATCAATGCGGGCATGAAGATCACTGAGAGGCACCGCCACGGCCTCGACCTCTTCCCCGACCACGGTCGCACCGTGCCTTTCGCCTGTGGCGCGACGGTTTTCTACAACCAGGCTGACCTCCGCTTTGAGAATCCGCTCGACATCCCTGTCCTCCTCGCACTGACTGTAGACGAGGAGAATCTCGTGGGTCGGCTTCTGACGACGAAGGATCCCGGCCTACGCTTTGAAGTGTACGAAACGGATCATTCTTTCGAGAAAAGGAACGGCCAGACCTTTCGCGAAAACCGCATCCGGCGCCGTATCTTTTTGCCGGACGGACACACCCTGCTGGACGAAGAGATCGCGCACAACAAAGCGGTCGTGCTGTACGACCGGGACGGTGACGACTGATGCGCGCGGTCGCGAAGGCGGCGGGCCTGTGGGTGTTCGGCAGGACTCCCGGCGGTGCGGCGCTCTACCGTCGCGCGACCAGAAAGTGGCTCGGCACACAGCGAACGCACGTCGATAAACTTGCGCGCGTCGCTCCGGGCTATTTTGAAGTCTGGCGCGGCGCAGGCATCGACCTAGAGCGTGCGAACATTGCGATATTAGAACCCGGCGTTACGAGCTTCTGGCCGATGGCGTGCCGACTTGTGACCGGCGGCAAGAGCCATCACCTGCAATTGGAGAGCGCCTTCGACCCCCAGTACATAACACGCTCTGCGGGAGGGGTCGTGGCCAGCCTCGGCGAGCGCTTCCCATCGCGCAAGAGCGAGATCGACCGTCTCCGCTGGGCGCACACTGTGTCCGAAGTACTGGACGCGTGCGGAGCTATCGAACACAGAGAGGTCGACCCCGGCCACCTACCGTTGGAGGACGCATCAGTCGACGTGATCCAGTCGGGCGGAGTGCTCGAACACTTCAAACAACATAACGTCGGAGCGTTTTTCAAAGAGTGCAAGCGGATACTGAGGCCAGGAGGAGTCTGCTCGCACGTTTTCGACCACCGCGACCATCTTTACCACGCGGACAAGTCGATCGAGCCGATGAACCACCTTCGTTACTCGGAGCCTGTCTACTGGTTACTCTTTGGGCACAGGCTGACGTATCACAACCGTTTGCTACCAGCGCAAGTCCACGCAATCATCTGTGAGTCTGGGCTCGAGCAGATCGCTATGAGGAGACTGACGCTGCCGGGTGGCAAGTACGTGTCGGACGAAGAGGTCACGGGCGGCCTCTTAGGGTGCTCAAAGCTGCACAAACGCTACCGCCAGGCGAGTCCTATCGACTTGAGGACAGCGGCGTGCCACTACGTCTTCAAGAAAACTTAGGAGGGCTAGGTGACGGGCTCGACGTGGGTTGCTGGTGCGCTAGCCGGCGACTATCGCTCCGGGCAGATCAGATATGCTTTCTGCATGAGTTCTGACCTTGTGATGTCCCAAACGATCCTGTACGTCAGCGATGTTCCGGCATCCGTCGCGTTCTATCGAGACCGGCTCGGGCTGACTGTGACTTATCCGTTCGGCGACGAGCCGCTCAACGAGCATTGGGCGACTCTGGGCGTAGAGGGCGGATCGCTCGCCTTGCACGGCGGAGGGCCAGGACCGACCGGCGACTTGGCACCGGCGATCGTGTTTTCAACCTCAGACGTCGAAGCCTCCCGGACGCATGTGATTTCGATGGGAGTCGAGATGAGCGAGATCACCGAACCGCACCCCGGCACAACCCTCTGCCACGGCAAGGACCCCGACGGAAACACGTTCTTCCTCAAGCAGTCCAGCTACTGAGCAGCGCGCAGAGTAGAATCCTGGCGGCGATGATGACCTTCCAAGAGCTGATCCGGCGGCTCAACGAGTATTGGGCCGAACAGGGCTGCGCGATCCTGCAACCGTACGACCTCGAGGTCGGCGCGGGCACGATGCACCCTGCCACGACCCTGCGCTGTCTCGGCCCCGAGCCTTGGAACGTCGCCTACGTCCAGCCAACGCGACGGCCCGCCGATGGCCGCTACACGCGCAACCCGATGCGCAGCCAGCGCTACTACCAGTACCAAGTCGTCATGAAGCCGAGCCCCGACGACATCGTCGACCTCTACATGGGCTCGCTAGACGCGATCGGATTCGACACCAAGAAAAATGACGTGCGGCTGGTCGAGGACGACTGGGAGAGTCAGGCCGCCGGTGCCGCTGGCGTCGGCTGGGAGGTCTGGATGAACGGCACGGAGATCTCGCAGTTCACGTTCTTCCAGCAGATGGGCGGCATCGACTGCGACCCCGTCTGCGCCGAGATCACTTACGGCCCCGAGCGCCTCTGCCTGATGCTCAACGACCAGTTCTCGTTCTGGGACGGGATGATGTGGAGCGAGTCGCTGTCGTACAAGGACGTCGACTTCGAGCAGGAGATGCAGAACAACGTCTATAACTTCGAGGTCGCCGACACTGATCTGCTGTTCAAGCTCTTCGATCTTTACGAGGCCGAGTCGAAGCGGGTGATCGAGACTGAAGTGCACTGGGATGAGGAGAAGGGAATCTTGTCCAGTTCCCCCTCCTCCATTGTTGCGGAGCGAAATGGAGGAGGGGGCCAGGGGGTGGAGGCCACGGCTCCCCCGATCACGACATCCCTCGTCTACCCCGCGCTCGACCTCGCGCTGAAGTGCTCGCACATCTTCAACCTCCTCGACGCCCGGGGCGCGGTCTCGCCCACCGAGCGCACGGCGTTCATCAACCGCATCCGGGCCCGCGTCCGCGCGTGCTGCCTCGCTTACACCGCCAAGTACAAGAAGAACAAGTAGGCGCAAAATCGTGCTGCGCTTCTCCAGAAGTGCGTCGGTATAATTTCGTCATGCTCAAGATAAGCCGTCGCGAGTTTGTGATCGGCTCCGCAGCGCTAGCGACCGCTCCTCGCTGGCGACTGCGCGAGAGCTTCACGTTCGGCATGATCGCCGACGTGCACCAGGACGTCATGCACGACGGGGTCGAGCGGCTGACTGCGTTCATCGAAGCGATGAAGGAGCAAGAGGTCGATTTCATCATGCAGCTCGGCGACTTCTGCGTTCCCAAGCCGGAAAACCAGCCGTTCATGGACGCGTGGAACGGCTTCCCCGGCCCGAAGTACCACGTGCTCGGAAACCACGACACCGACGGCGGGTTTTCGCAGGAGCAGACGCAGGAATTCTGGAGCATGCCGGATCAGACCTACTCCTTCGACCACAAGGGCATGCACTTTGTCGTGCTCGACGGCAACGACCTGCACGAAGGCCGTCCGCCGGGTTATCCGCGGCATGTCGGGCAAGAGCAGCGCTCGTGGTTGGTGAAAGACCTGAAAGGAACTGAGCTGCCGACGGTCGTGTTCTGCCACCAGTCTTTGCAAGAAGGCGAGGGCGGGCTGGACAACACGCTTGAGATGCAGGCTCTTTTGGAGAACGCAAACGAAGAAGCAGGGTGGACCAAGGTGTTCGCGTCGCTCTGCGGTCACCACCACATCGACCAGCTAGTACTCATCAACGGCATCCAGTACGTCCAGATCAACTCGGCGTCTTACCATTGGCTCGGCGGCGACTACCGCCGCGCACGCTACAGCCCCGCGATCGAAGAATCACACCCGTACATCTCCTACACCAGCCCTTACGAGGGCCCGCTCTGGGCGACGTGCGAAGTGCACGCGGACGGCCGTTTCGACATCGTCGGCATGAAGACCGACTGGGTCAAACCCAGCATGTGGGACATTGGCTACCCACCGGACGCGAACGACTACGTAACCCCCGAGACCTGCGTGCCCGAGATCCGCAACAGAGAGTTGCGGTTTAAGGATTAGCCGACAGAGCCTCCTCTCCCCGTCATCCTGAGCCTGTCGAAGGACTGGGGAGCGGATTGAGGTGAGGGGAATTATCTCCCTTCTTATTGCCCTGGAGGAGGAAGAGAGCTGGGAGATTGTTGGTACACTTCGATAATCATGAGGAAAGGAATCAAGTGGAGTCTTGTCGTGCTCGTCGCAAGTTGTCTGCCGATTTCCATGCTAGTCATATCCGGCTGTTATCCGCCAGGCATTGATGTGGATTTGGATAGCACGATCGACGTCACTGCCAGCGAGACAATGGTCCACGAGGGCATGACCGAAGGTGAAGTTATAGCGATCCTCGGTGAACCTATGATATCAACGCACAACATGGTCAATGGTGTTGAAATGGCGGGACTGATCTATGTCGATGAAAAAGATGAGGGGCTCAGTCTTACGGTCTCGCTAAGAGACGGTGTGGTTGATGATATATCCGTAGAACGAAACTAACCTGGCCTCGCGAAAGGGGACAAAGTTCGGAGAACTTAACGGCGTTCAGCACCCCCTCCCTAACCCTCCCCCAAGTGGGGAGGGGATCAAACTAGATCTCGTACACAGCGCGGTACTTGGCGGTGATGCCGGTCAGGAGAGCCTCGCCGCCCATCGGTCTGCCGGTTCAACAAATTGGAACGCAGCCTCCTCTCCCCGTCATCCTGAGCCTGACGAAGGACTGGGGAGAGGATTGAGGTGAGGGGCACATCTCGTCGAACTACCGCGTTCAGCACCCCCTCCCTAACCCTGCCCCAAGGGGGAGGGGACTAATTCGGATCAGATCTCGTACACGGCGCGGTACTTGGCGGTGATGCCAGTCAAGTAATCCTCAGCGCCGATCGGTTTGCCGGTCACACGTTGCACTAACTCTTTAGGCGTGTACCGTTTGCCTTGCGAGTAGATCTTTTCGCCTAGCCATCCGAGGATCTTTGAGAAGTCACCGCTCGCCATGTTCTCGTCCTGGTCGCCGATGTCGTCAATCAGCGTCTTCCAGATCTGGTAGCTCAAAAGGTTGCCCATGCTGTAGGTTGGGAAGTAGCCGACCGAGCCGCCGGACCAGTGGATGTCCTGCAGGCAACCGTCAGAATCCGTCGGTGGGGTGATGCCGAGATACCCCTCGTACTTAGCGTTCCAAATCTCGGGGAGGTCCTTGACCTGCATCGAACCCTCGAGCATTCCACACTCGATCTCGAACCGGATGAGGATGTGCAGGTTGTAGGTCAGCTCGTCCGCCTCGACGCGGATCAGGCTCGGCTCGACCTTGTTGACGGCACGGTGGAAGTCGTCAAGACTGATTGAAGATAGCGTCGGGAAGGTTTCTTGCAAATCCGGGAGGAACCGCTGCCAGAACGCCTTCGACCGCCCGACGATGTTCTCCCAAAGCCGCGACTGGCTCTCGTGCAGGCCGAGCGAAACGCCGCCCGCCAGCGGCGTGCGATCCCATTCGACCGGACTTCCCTGCTCGTACATCCCGTGCCCGGACTCGTGCAAAGTGCCAAAGATTGCAGACCCCAAGAACGGAAGGAAACGCGTCGTCAGCCGCACGTCGTTCACCGACCAGCCGCCGCAGAACGGGTGGTGCGCGGTGTCTTGCCGCCCGCGGTCGAAGTCGAAGCCGACCGCCTTGGAGATCATCTCTGTGAACTCGCTCTGCTTCTCTTTCGCCCACTCGCCGGTCATGAAATCGTTGGAGATCTTGCGGCCGTTCTCCTGGATTTCCTTGACCAGATCGACCAAAGGCTGGCGGATCGTGTCGAACATCTGCACCGCGTCTTTCTGAGTCGCGCCCTCTTCGTACAGATCGAACAGCGCGTCGTAGATGTGGTCTTTGTATCCTAGATACTCTGCCTCTTGACGACAGATCTCGAACATCTTCTCGAGCGTCGGCGCGAAGGACTTGAAATCGTTGTTCTTGCGGGCCGCCACCCACTCTTCGTGCGCGAGCGCGGCCAGCATGCTCTTCTTCGCGACCAACTCGGCAGGCAGTTTCGTCGCCAGATCGAAGTCGCGCTTGACCACGCGCAACATCGCGCCGTCTTCCCCACCGTCACCGACCTCACCCGCAGCCTTGTCGATCAGAGTCCCCGTCTCGTCGGACGTGAACATCTCGTGGTGCATCCGGTGGAGGATGGAGAGGTGGTTCGCGCGCGCCTCGGTCGCGCCCGGCGGCATGAAGCACCGCTGGTCCCAACCAAAGATCGACATGGACGCCTCCAGCGCGTTCAGGTCGTACATCCTGGACTTCAGGGCGTCGAGGTTCGACATGCTAGGGATGTTACCGTTCGCAACAACTGCGCCCTAGTCCACAAACCCGAGAGGCTGGATTAGCGGCTGCACTTCGCAGAACGCCTCGACGACCTGCGGGTCGAACTGCGCGCCGGAGCATCGCCGAATCTCATCGAGCGCATCCTCGGTCGACATGGGCTCTCGCCACTCGGGAGAAAACGTGAGCACGTCGAACGTCTCTGCAACTCCGATTATTCGAGCACCGAGCGGTATGTCGTCGCCGGCCAGCCCATCCGGGTAACCCGATCCGTCGAACCGCTCATGGTGGTGCTTCACCATCGGAAGCGCCGGTTCCAACCACTCGAACTCCTCGATGACACGAATCGCCAACTCGGCGTGCATCCGCATCAGGCCCATTTCGTCGTCCGTCAGCTTCCCTAGCTTTCTGAGCAGCTTGGGGTCCAACGATATCTTTCCGACGTCGTGCAGCGCAGCCCCCCAGCGCAAGTCGATGAGATCGTGGACGTCGATTCCGAGGCGCTCGCCCGTCGCGGCAGCGTACACCGCAACGCGGTCGGCGTGCGCACCCTCGCCTGGGCCGTGCGACTCCAGCGCCCTCACCAGCGAGCGAACAGTTTCGTTGCGAGACTCGCGAACGGCGTAGTCTAAGTCGCTCACTGGCTCATCGCCCGAAAGTGATCGACTACCGTGGCGACTTCGGAATCGTCGGCGGTGCGCGGATCGAGCCACACCGTTCCGTCGGCGATGTAGCCGATCACGGGAGGATCGAGGCCTCGCAGCCGGGCGAGCAAAGCGTCTGCATCGTCAGATTTCAGACCGACTCTCCATGTAGGCACGGTGGCCGTCGGCATCGAACCGCCTCCCACTTCGGTTCCCGCCTTCTCTACCACCGAGTCGCCAGACCACGCCTTCGCGATTCGGTTTGCGGCCTTCTTGACCTGCGACTCTTCTTTGGCGATGTAGCGCCAGATCGGGATCTCCATTTCCCGCCCCTCGGCGTACAGCTCGAGCGTCGCGTGCAGCCCGGCGAGCGTCATCTTGCCGACTCGCACCGCGCGGGCCAGCGGATGCCTGGAGATCTGGGCAATGAGGTCGCGCCGACCCATGATCAACCCGGCCTGAGGACCGCCCAAGAGCTTGTCACCGCTCGACATCACAACGTCTGCCCCAGCCGATATCGCCTCGCGAAGGGTCTGCTCCCTCGGCAGCCCGAACCTCGTCGTATCGACGAGGCATCCGCTCCCCACGTCGTCGATGAGCAGAACGCCGTGCTCTTTGCAGATGCCAGAGAGGTCGTGCGCGGACTGTTCCTCCTGGAAGCCGACGATCTTAAAGTTGCTCGGGTGGCAGCGCAAAATCGCAGCGGTATCTTCGCCCAGCGCGCGGCTGTAGTCGGAGAGGTGCGTCTTGTTCGTGCATCCGACCTCGATCAGTTTACAGCCGCTCGCAGTCACGATATCCGGCAGCCTGAACGAACCGCCGATCTCGATCATCTGCCCGCGCGAAAGGATTACCTCGCGGCCGCGGCACAGCGTCGCCAAGACCAGCACGACGGCGGCCGCGCAGTTGTTCACGACGAACGCGTCTTCCGCGCCCGTCAGCTCGCAGATCAGGCTTCGGACGTGGTCTTGACGGTTCCCCCTCTTCCCCGTCGGCAGGTCGAATTCCACCGTGGCGTGGTTTTTGGCGACGGCAGCGATCTCCTCGCTCGCCTGGGTCGACAGCCTTGCCCGCCCGAGGCCGGTGTGCAGCACGACGCCGGACATGTTGATCACGGGGGCCAGGGTCGCCTTGGCGATCGATTCCGCCACCTGCGCGGCAGTCTCCACCACAGATTCAGTCGTTTGCTCCGCACCGGCCCGTATGGACTCTCTGGCCGACTCGACCGCAGCTTTTGCCGCTAGCCCGCGAACCCGCTCGCTGTACCCGGCCAGGGCAGGCTCGCGCATGACGGAATCGACGCTGGGCAGGGCACGAAAGTCTGACATTGCAACGAACTTTACCGACATTCTGTAGAATACACGGTATGTCTTCATCGCCGCCGACGTTTAACCCGCCGCAGGCCGCTCCGTCTGGTAGCAAGCTCTGGCTTTGGGTGCTTCTCGCCGTGGTCGCGTTCTGTCTGATCGCATGCGGTATCGGATTCTTCATGATGCGAGGTGTCATGGGTAGCATCATGCCGACTTTCGGATGCACGATTACCGGCGATATGGTCACCAAGGCTACTCTCGCATACGCAATCGAACATGACGGAAGGCTGCCCAATGCCGAAACTTGGCAGGACGATATTGCACCGTACTACGAACGACTGTACGCAATAAATGCGGCCGAACTGGAAGAAATACCGGACGTTTTGGGTATGGACTTCAAGGTCAGCCCGCCCGGTCAGCCGTTTGAGTGCGACTGGAAGGAAGGGCCGGATACAGGGTTCGTCTTCAACGAAGAGTTTTCAGAAGTTCTTGTTGATGATATCGAGAACCCGCGCAGTGTAATTTTGATTTTCGAATCATCGAAATACGGTTACAACGCTAGCGGAAACCCAGACGATCGAACAGGCGATCCTCCCGATATGGTGGTCATGGGTGACAGAGAATCGCGCGAATGGTTCGACTTTGACGCAACTGGTCATGGCGACCTATTGGATTCATTAAACGCCGACTTCGATATGGAGATTTCCATCGAAGACGCTCTCAGCGACCCAGGCTCAGAGCCAGATGACGCCGTTGAGCCCGATGAGGCCGAAGAAGCCGATGAGCCCGAGTAGCCAGCGCCCGGCCCAAACGTAGCGTATAATGGAGCCAGGAGTACGACGAAAATCATGATTCAAATTGATCCTGTGATTGCGCTTGCCCTACCAGGTGGCCCTGAGATGATCATCATTTTGGTGATCGTCCTCCTGCTGTTCGGCGGCACGAAGATCCCGCAGCTCATGAAGGGCATCGGAAAGGGCGTCGGTGAGTTCCAGTCCGGCTTACGGCACGGCAAGAAGATGCTGGACGAGGCAATGGACGACGCTGCAAAGGATAGCGACAAAGAAGAAAGGAAGCCGTCTTTGGACGATAAAAAAGACACCAGTTGACCGAGCGTCGTCGTCGGTGTCTGCCGTGAGCCCCTTAGACTTGCTCTACGGGGTTCTCTAGTTTCTGCCTGACGGCGGTGTTTTACGACCGAATTTTCGTATTAAAAGACGCCATACTGATAGACAGCACTCAGGAGACAACATGATCACAGCGAGACATTTAGCCATCGGAATCGCAGCATTCAGCTTGTTCGCCGGCAGCGCCTTTGCTACGGCCCAGGACGCCGATGCCAAGAAGGAGCAAGAGCAGACCAAGGAGGAAGAGCAGGAGGAGAAGCAGGAAGAGAAGAAGAACCCTGACGTCGAGAAGTACGAAAAGGCGATCAAGGATCTTGAGAAGCACGAAGGGGTCTTTACGCTGTACTTGCGAAAGAAGGACCTGCTGCTTGAACTGCCGGAAGAGAACTTAGAGAAGCTGTTCCTGGCCCAGGCGACGCTTCATACCGGCTTTACGCCGTTCGGCGGTCAGTCGGGCGATCCGGTATCGTCCGGCCCGATCGACATCTACCGGTGGGTCAAGAAAGACGACCGGCTGTTGCTCGTGCGTCCCAATACTAGGTTCCAGTGGCAGGCGGACGACCCGCTGGCGATCGCCAGCAAGCGAACGTTTCCTGAGGCGATCCTCGGTTCATACAAGATCGAGCAGAAGCACCCCGAAAAGAAGCTGCTGCTCGTCAACGTCACCTCGTTCTTTCACGGCACCGTCTTCAACTTGCAGCGCCTAGTCGGGGCGGGCGTCGGTGGGAGCGCATCGCTTGATCGAAACCTGTCAGGCGTCGACACGATCAAGAACTATGACAAGCAGACGGTGGTGCGAATGGCCATGCACTTCAAGTCGCAGGGCGGCGGCGGCGAAATGGCGGCTCTGTTCGCAATGCTCGGTTTGAGCATGCCGAACCACTTGGAGGACTCCAGAAGCATCCCCCTGAAGGTGACGTACAGCCTGTGGTACCGCGAGGAGTCTGACTATCGACCGCGGCTCGCCGATCCGAGAGTCGGCTTCTTCACGCAAGACTCGTTCAGCCTGGCGCGGTTCGATCAGCGAGATCGCAAACAGCGATACATCGTTCGGTTCGACCTTAGAAAGAAGAACCGCAGCGCGAAACTGTCAGAGCCGGTCGAGCCGATCGTGTGGTACATCGACACGTCGGTGCCTCAGCAATACCGTCCGGGCGTTCGAGCCGGAATCCTCTTCTGGAACGACGCTTTCGAGCGGCTCGGTTACAAGAACGCCGTCGTAGTGAAGGATGCGCCAGCGGACGACCCCAACTGGGATCACGCAGACGGTCGGCACAACGTCATCCGCTGGATCGTCAGTGAAAGCTCTGCTTACGCTGTCGCGCTGTTCCGGCTCGATCCGCTGACTGGCCAGGTGCTGAACGCAGCAGTCAACCTCGATGCAAACTTCCCGGTATTGGTGCTGCAAGACTTCAAGTTGACTCTCGGCCACGATGCCCGGGAGGCCGCCGCACTGAGCAGGAGCGCGATTTTACGCCAAGCGCCGGGCAGCATCGACGCTTACGAGGCGCTCATGACCGGCGTTGACCCGCGCGCCGCAGCGCTTCGAAAGACGATGAACGACCTTGGCTGGCAGCGCATGGCGTGCAACTACGCTGAGGGCCTGTCGAAGAGCGCTGCTCTCGGCTGGGCCGCCCTCAAGGCATCAGGCAGCAAAGTCGCCGAAGAGGATTACATGCACGCGTTCCTAGCCGACCTCATTGCGCACGAGGTCGGGCACTGCCTGGGTCTGCGGCACAATTTTGCGGCGTCGACGCAGCTCTCGATCGACGATATGCTGGACGACGAGAAGGTTCGAACAGTTGGACTCTCCGCCAGCGTCATGGACTACACGCCGGTGAACACGCCTGCGATACTCCGCGGAGAAGGAGTGTTCTTCAACGCAGGTATTGGCGTATACGACAAATGGGCGATCGAGTATGGCTACTCTGATATCACCGCAGGCTCCACCGAGGGCGAGCTGTGGGGACTGAACTCCATCGCAAAAAGGAGCGGTGAGCCGGGGCACATCTACTTGACCGACGGCGACGCGGACGGCATCAATCCGCTGGCGGTCAGATACGATCTCGGAACGGACCCGCTCGCCTGGCTCGAGACCAGCAACGCCAGCAACGACCTAGTTCGAAAGTACGCGATCAACCGCTTGACGAAGACAGGTGAGAGCTACGCGTACAGAAACAGGCTGATCCTGAGCACGATACTGCGACCATTTAGGAACGGACGGACCGCAAGCCGGTTCGTCGGCGGCCTCGAAATGCGACGACAGTTCAAAGGCGACGTCAACGAACAGCCGACGCTCAAGCCAGTCAGCGCTCAATCCCAGCGCAGAGCGATGAAGTTCATCATCGATAACTGCCTGATGTTCGACTCGCTGGATTTGCCTCGAAGCGTTCTACTTAGCTTTAACGAGGATCCGAACGGTAACCGAGGGGCAAGCTGGATCGCACCGCTCAGATCCATCGTCGCGACCAACCAGATGATGATTCTTGCGACGATTATGAGCGCTCGAAAAACCGACTACATTATCGAGAATGCATTCAAGTTGGCTCCTCAAGACAGGTACACGATCACAGAACATTACAACGCTCTGTTCGCCGCGGTGTATAAGGAGATCGGCCTGAACAAGAACATCACCGGCGTACGACGCGATCTACAGCGATTCATGACCGAGTCGCTGATCGATCAGGCGTCTGCACCGGACGGGTTTATCAGCGACGACGTGAGGGTCATTGCAGCGCAAGGACTCAAGCGGCTGAAGATCCGGATGACCAAGCAGGTGGAGGACGCAGACGGAATGGACGAGATGACTGTGATGCACCTCACCGATATGGCGGACAGAATCGACAGATATATGAAACGGCAGATATCGGGTCGCCGGTAGTACGTTCGAGGATCGCATGTCTAATCGATGAAAAGCGCTGAGGCAGTCTCAAGTGCGGAAGTGGCCGCGGCTCTGGACGAGTTTATTGCGGCGGTCGTCGATGCCGCTGGCGGTGATACCAGTCCGATTCGACCGTCGCACCGGATCCCGTTCCACTGGCCGCCCCATCCGATCAGCTCGGACTATCACGTGTTGGCGAGCGATTGGACGGGCAGGGCGACGTTTGAGGCGCACGGCGACACGTTCGATGTGGTCGTCGCCCGCACGGCGCTCGGTATTTTCGGCAGGTGCGAGCAGTTTTGGAACGATGCGAAAGGCGACACAGAGGAGGAGATGCTTGCAAACCTCAAGAGGAGCTGCGAGCCGCTGTTCGAACGTCAGTTTGCGATCGGTCGTACGATCGGCCTCAGCGGCAGGTTTGACGGGTACGTGCAAACACTCGATCCGATTTCGCTGATCAAACTGCTCTACTGCGAAGACCGCGACGTAGCAAACGACGCGCGGATCGAAATCGAAACTCACGCCAGCAGCGGCCTGTTTTCGGAAGCTCTCGTCCGAATCTTGCGCGACAGCCAGCACCGAAACCGCAGAATCGCTCAGTGGTGCGTCCTGGATATGTTTGAAGACCTGCCGTCGTTCTGCTCGACCGAGCAGCAGCAGAGCCAGGCTATCGACGCGATCGGGAAGCTGATGTGGGACGCGAACGACGATTACGCGAGGACGATCTACAAAGCGGGAGTCGTGCTCGGAGGCCATATCTGCACCGACCCTGCCGCAGCCACTCTCCTCTCTTGCATCGCTGCGCCGAGCAAGATCGGTCGACGCAGCGCCATACACGCGGTCTTTCACCTGAGCGAGTGGATGCCGCAACTGAAGGGCGAGATCGTCACGAAGCTTCGGAACGCAGCCGCGACCGACGAGGAGCCATCGCTGCGCGAGTTCGCTGCGTCCATGGCGCGGGACATCGATTCGTCGGCAAATGAGCATGTGACCGAGCCGATGTTCGACGACGAAACGTAGAAACATTAGAACCCATGCTCGCGCTTGCTCTGGCTGCCACCCTCGTCCAATCGGATTTACGAGACGTCCTGAACGACCCCGCGCTCGAAGGCGCAATAGCAGGAATCTGCGTCATGACGCTAGACGGCGAAGTCGTGTTCGAAAACCTCGGCGATACGAGGCTCGTTCCTGCCAGCAACCAGAAGATTCTCTCGACGATCTATGCGCTCAATGCGCTCGGCGTACAGCACCGGCCCCAGACGCGCTTCTGGCGAACCGGAGAGTCCGTGTACGTCGACGCGCCCGGCAGCCCTACCATGACCAAGGAACAGCTCCTGAAAGCGCGAGAAGCTCTTGGCAACCCCACAGACGCAGCGATCAACGTGCGGCAGGCGTACCAACCGAAAGTGCCCCCTTCGTGGGAGTTCGACGATCTCCCGCATCGGTACGCAGCGCGCGTGACCGCCTTCAGCTTCGACCGCGGGGGACTTGAGATCTGGGCCGAGAACAGAGAGGTCGTCCAACTCGACCCCGCGTACAAGGTCGTCGTGCGCGGAGTTGGCGGCGATGGCGCGCCCAAAGTGACGTACGATCCGTGGACCAGGGTCGCTACGGTCAGCGGGCGTCTGCCGAAGGCGAGAAACCTCATAGAGGCGTTTGCGATGCCTGATCCGGCCGCCACCGCTGCGCGGTTCCTCGGCGGGACGCTGGTCAACACCGACAAGCCGCCGCCACGCCGCGAGCCCGATTTCGTCGTCGTCGGACCGCCGATTCTCCGAACGGTTCAGGACTGCTTGGAGAGAAGCGACAACAACCACGCGGAGAATCTGATGCTCATGGCGGCCAGTGCGTCAGAGCCGCTCGGCGACTCCGAATACCGCGAGGCGTCGTCGCGCATGAAGAAGTTCCTCGTCGACGTGGTCGGCATCCGCCAGATCGACGTGAAGCCGGTCGATGCCAGCGGCATGAGCCGGCAGAACCTGGTAACGCCAAAGGCGATCTGCCAGTCGCTCGCCTGGGCGCACCGTCAGCCCTGGGGCGAGCAGTACCTAGTAGCCTTAGCTGCCGGGGGCGAGGGCACGCTCGGCTCTAGGCTCAAGACAAGCACATTTATCGGCAAAACTGGCACGCTTAATGCTGTAGTATGCTTATCAGGGTACGTTCGTTCCGGCAGCGGCGAGACGTTGATCGTGAGCATGCTGTTCAACCACACCGTGGTACCGGCGCGACGAGTCAGAGCGGTTCAGGACCGTCTGATCGATGCCATAGAGCGAGGACTGTAATGAAGAGCTTGGAGCTGACGACGGTTGCGAGGCGGCTTTGGCCAACGCGCGCCCTCGTGCTGCTGCTCGCTATAGGCTTCTTCGATCTCATCGTGACAGCGGTGCTCCACGCGAACGGAATGATCACGGAGCTCAATCCTCTGATGAAGCCGTTGCTCGAACAGGGCGAGTGGCTCTTCGCGATCGTGAAGTCGTTCACGCTGATCGTGGCGTGGATCGCAATGGCATCGTATGCGAAGCAGAACCTAGAGTTCGTGCGCAAGGTCTGCCTGGCCGGTTCCGGCGTCTACGTGCTCCTTTGGTGCGGCTGGTTCTTCCTCGCGTAAGAACTGCGGCGTATAGTCGTCCGAGTTCGTCAGCTCTCCGGTCTCCTCTGCAAGCACCGTAGCCTCAAGCGACGTGATCGCCACTTCTGCGTGATTCGCGGACGGCTCGGCCGTCGTGATCAACTGAGTTTTCAGCCCTGGCCAGAGCAGGATGTTCACCCACCTCTCGTTCTTGAACTTCCCTGCCAACCGGATCACCTCGTAGCTGATCCCGGCGATCAGGGGCAGCAGCGATATTTCGATCGCCAGCCTCTCAAAGACGATCATCCACTGTTTGGGGTCGCCCTCAAGGAATAGAGGTCGCGGGATCGGTATTAGAATCAACATTCCGATCATGAACACCAGAATCGCAAAGTTGGTACCGCACCTCGGGTGGAGCCGCGTCTTCTTCAGGCAGTTCTCCGATGTCAGTTCTTCCCCGTCTTCCATCGCGTTGATCGCCTGGTGCTCCGCGCCGTGGAAGCGGAAAACGTCCATGATCGCCGGCATCCGTCTGATCAACAGCATATAGCCGAGGAACATCGACAGCTTGACGATCTCAACGACGACGTTCGTCAACGTTCCGCGCTCGTTCGCATCCTTTTCGAGTCCGATATCGTGGAAGAAGGCCAGGAGGTACTGTCCGAAGAAGTTTGGAAATGCGTTGAAGAGCGCGAAGCCGATGACCAGCGATAGGACGAGGGTCAGGGCGAGAATCGCCTTATCGACGGCAGCCTGGTTTCGATCGTAAAACCTCTTGAACCTGCTCTCCTTCTTTCCTTCAGGCTCGGTCGATTCGCCTTCGTCCTCGGCTTCGTCGGGTTGAAACCTCGGATCCAGCTGCACCTCCGACGCTATTTTCATCGCGCGCATTCCGAGGCCCATCGTGTCCAGCAGCGCCAGAGTCCCGCGCAGGAACGGTTTGTTCAGCCACTTCTGCCTGCCGATCCAGGTCTTTTCGATGTGCTCGGTCTTGACGTAGATGTTGCCGTTCGGCGCCCGGCAGGCTACCGAGTAGTGGTTTGGGGAGCGCATCATCACCCCTTCGACGACGGCCATTCCGCCGTAAGTTTTCTGTGGCTCTTCGGACATCGGTGGCATTCTACCTATCGGCAGTTCAGGTTCGAGCCATCAGGATCCCCCGTGTAGCGGAATCGATACTCGCCTTGCCTTCGTCCTAGCATCAGGAGGACCGGGTCAAGTGGTTGATGGACACAATCCTGAACATCTGGAGTTCACCGAAGAGGAGGCGTTTGCCCTGCTCACAATCTGCATGCTGTACGAGACCCCGCTCGACGCAGTCACCGAGAGCGCTGTACAAAAACTTGCCCACTACTGCCGTAGGAATTGGATCAAACCCGATGGCGACGACCAGGACGTCGATAGCGAGCTGAGTACGGTGGGTTAAGGCGAGGCTCTTGTTGTCTGACCGGGGGGCTTGGCCGGTAACCTACTAGCATGACCCGCGTCCGACACGTCCTGCAGGCTCTTGAAGCGATCGCGCCTAAGCGGCTAGCGTATTCGTTCGACAAGATCGGTTTGCAAGTCGGCGATCCGGACAGTCCGGTCGAGAAGGTCGTGGTCGCGCTCGATCCGTCGTTAGCCGCTGCTCAGTTTACGGCAGAGTCCCAGGCGCAGATGCTGATCTGCCACCACCCCGTGATCTGGGACCCCTTGAAGAGCCTGCGGTTCGACAACCACCAAGGGCGGGTGATCCAGGCGCTCGTCGAAGCGCGAGTTGCGTTCGCCGCCGCGCACACCAACTGGGACTGCGCTCCGGGCGGGATCAGCGACGTCCTGGCAGAGCTGCTCGGTCTGGTAGATGTTGAAGAGTTCGGCTCGTCGAATCCTCGCGAGCTGTTCAAGATCGTTGTGACGACGCCGACCGGCACCGAGGACGCTCTGATCGACGCTATGGCCAGCGCGGGGGCGGGTGAGATCGGCCGGTACGACCGGTGCAGTTGGAAGGTCGAGGGCGTCGGCTCGTTCAGGGCTTTGGAAGGCGCGAACCCGACGCTCGGCATGATCGGTGAGCCGGAGACCGTCGACGAGGTCCGTGTCGAGATGGTCGTGTCGGCGGAGAAGCTGGCGGCTGTTCGCAAAGCGCTCGTGCGCGCCCACAGCTACGAGGAGCCCGCTATCGACGTATATCCGCAGCACTCAGAAGGCGGTCAGATGATCGGCCGCGTCGGTTCGCTGCCTTCGGCTCTTGACGCCAACGGCCTTCGCGAGATGTTGGATCGGTGTTTGAATACGCGCTCTCTCGTTTGTGCTCCTCCCGGAAAGTCCATTGAACGAATTGCGGTGGTCGGTGGAGCGGCAGCCGACGAGTGGAAGAACGCCCGCTCCGCCGGCGCCGATGCGCTAGTCACTGGCGAAGTCCCGCACCACACGATGGTCGAGGCGTCCGAAGGCGGCCTAGCGATCGCCGCCGCCGGCCACTACGCAACCGAAAACCCCGGCACCAAACGCCTCTGCGAACGGCTGGCTGCGGACTTGTCCGATGTCGAGCTACTCTGGTTCGAGCCAGACCCCGGCACGTCTGGTCGACCATCTGTTTGATGCGCGTCATATCCGGCGTGCGCCACCTGTCGGATTGTAAGAAAACTGGTACCCCGAACGGGATTTCCTTCGTCCTTCGTCCTTCGACAAGCTCAGGACAGGCTTCTCATCGCGACGGAGGCCAAGAACAAAACCAGGACACGCGACTACCGCCGCGCATCCTGGTCTTGTTGGTACCCCGGACGGGATTCGAACCCGCGATCTCCGCCGTGAAAGGGCGGCATCCTGAACCGCTAGACGACCGGGGCGACCGAGCAACAGTTTGACGCATCCGGTCCAGGCAAAACAAGGCGGGCTGGGCCTGTGACAGACCCAACCCGCAACGAAACTGGCTTGAGCTATTCCTTGCCCGTCTTGTCCGCGCCGAGCACGACCTTCGAGACCTCGACGACCGGCTCTTCTGCAACAAGCTCCGCAACGGCCGCCTGCAATCCCGGAACGCGGCGAGCACCGGCGAACTTGCTGCGGTACTGGCTCATCTCCGTGATGACAACGCGCCCTTTATAGCTGCTGGAGTGAATGAACTTGCCGCCGCCCATGTAGATCCCAACGTGGTTGATCCGCGTCGCGCGGCCCGTGATGAAGAACAGCAGGTCTCCGGCTTGAAGATCGTCTTTCGGGACGATCTCGCCGTGCCTGGACTGCGCGATGGACGTGCGGGGCAGCCTCATGCCGTTCCGCGCAAACACGACTGTCGTGAATCCGGAGCAGTCGACGGCCCCACGGCTCGTCCCGCCCCACCGGTACCGCACTCCGAGCATACCGACGGCTGAATTGATGACTGCGCTCGCCAAGTCTCCGTCCACCGGCAGAATCGGCTTGGTCGGGGTCGGGACAGTCTTCGATGTCGGCGCAGGCGATGAAGACTCGGCAAGCAGGTCGCCGCGGACCCAGCCAACGGTGCCGTGCCGGAAGCGCAGCTTGTACCACGCGCCCTGGCGGTCGAGAACTTCCGCTGTCGTGCCTCCTTTGACGGTCGCCCGCGTCCGGCTGGCGGTCGTCGGCTCAGACCTGACGCGCGCGGCCCCAACTTTGATGCGAACGCGAGCGGTCGAGATCCTGTTGGCGCTCGTGATCGGATCGACGCCCGAAGGCAGTTTGATCTTCTGTCCGATCTGAAGCTTCGTCCAGACGACGCCTGGATTCGCCGCGTGCAGAGCCGCCTCGGTGATGCTGTACTTCTTGGCGATTTTGCCGTCGTGCTCACCTCGCAGCACCTTGTGGTACGCCGGGGAGGCGGGTGCGGCTTTAGCAAGGCCCTTCTCGGGAATCGTGAGAACCTGGCCGATCTGCAGTTTGCGCCAGTCCTGTCCGGGGTTGGCGGCGTGCAAGTCTTTTACGCTGATTCCGAACTTCTTTGAAATCGTGTTGTCGTTCTCGCCCTCGACGACTTTGTGCCGCTTCGGCTCGGGGGTTGGAGTCGGAAGAATCGATGCCCAAAGCGGCCCGTAGTCGACGGCACAGTGGGTGTATCCGCTCGGGGAGGAGTCGTTGCTCCAGAGCGGCGCCGCCACTAGCGTGAAGGCCATCAGGCCAATATGTAGTTGCAAATTTCGATCCTCCTGCCTAGCATCCAGTCGGATTGGAACCCGGTAAAATTGCCGCCCTCGGACACAGGCTTTATCTTACCAATCCAATTATCGGATGGTCAACCTGTTTTCTTCCATATAGGCCCTAAGATTTCCACCGTATTAAGTTCAAAAATCCGGAACAACTGCCTGACAGGTACGATGACAGGGGCCGTATGCTGAGCGTGCTGATCGTGAATTGGAACACCAAGGACAAGCTGCGGTCGTGCCTGGCCTCCATCCGAAGATTTCCCCCTGACGAGCCGTTCGAGATCATCGTTGTGGACAACGCCTCCACTGATGGCTCGGCCGAGATGGTGAGGTCCGAGTTTCCTTCCGTCAGCCTCATCGCTTCCAGCGCAAACGAGGGGTACGCAAAGGGCAACAACCGGGCGTTCGGCGTGGCCAAGGGAGACTGGCTGCTCACGCTCAACGCGGACACCGAGTTTGAAGACGACAGCCTGCAGAAGGCGATCCGCGAGCTGGCGTTCAAGACGAAGTTCGGGGCGCTCGCCATCCGCTTGGTGCTGCCAAACGGCAAGACACAGCGGTCCGTGCGCGGATACCCGACGGTCACGAATCTCTTCGGCGAAGTCACGGGGCTGGCGAAGGCGTTTCCGAAATCCCGGCTGGCGTCGTATTCGCTCCCAGGCTTCGATTACAGCGAGCCCGGGCCGGCGCCGCAACCGATGGGGACGTTCCTGCTGTTTCGGCGAGCCGCCTTGGAGGCTGTCGGCGATCCGTCCGCGCCGTTCGACGAGCGGTTCCCGATCTTCTTCAACGAGGTAGACCTTCTCAAGCGACTGATGGCGGTCGGCTGGCCGTGCTGGTACTCTGCCGCGGCGCACGCCGTACACCATCACGGGGCGAGCACAAGCCAGGCGCGCAAAAGCATGATCTGGGAATCTCACAAGAGTCTAGTTCGTTACTTGGGAAAGCACGCGCGTGGCCTAGCCTGGCTCGCGCTGCCGTTCGTCGCCATCGCCTCCTACGCGGTAGCTTTCGTTCGCGCCAAGGGCTACCATGCCGGATTTCGACCTTAGCATCACGATCTGCAGCTGGAACACGCTAGAGGACCTTCGCGTGTGCCTTGCAAGCCTCGTCGTCGCGCGGGAGGACGCGGAGTTTGAGGTGATCGTGATCGACAACGCAAGCAACGATGGATCGCCTGACATGGTCGAAAAGGAGTTCCCGCAGTTCCGTTTGCTGCGCCAGTCTAAGAACCTCGGATTCACCGGCGGGCATAACGTCGGGATCAAGGCGCGTCGCGGACGCGACGTCGCGCTGCTAAACTCCGACACGATCGTGCGTTACGGTGCGATCCGCCGCATGATGCAGTACATGCGCGACACTCCGAACGCGGGAATCGTCGGCGCAAAACTGCTGAATCCCGATGGCAGCCTACAGCTCAGCTGTCGCAGCTTCCCAAACCCGGTTGCCGCAGCTTTTCGCGGGACGATTCTCGGCAGGCTGTTCCCGAACAACAGGTTTACGCGCGAGTACTTGATGACGGACTGGCACCACGACGACCCGCGCAAGGTGGACTGGGTGAGCGGTGCGGCGCTGTTCGTCCGTGGCGAAGTTATCGACAAGCTCGGCGGCCTCGATCCGAAGTTCTTCATGTACTGCGAAGACGTCGATATTTGCAAACGGTGCGCAGAGCTCGGCTTCGACGTTATGTACTTGCCGGACGCGATCATCACGCACGCGATCGGGCGCAGCACCGACAAGGTCGCCAACAAAATGATCGTGCGATTTCACCGCTCGATGTTGCGGTATTACGCGAAGCACACTCTGCCAGAATCGTTCGTTCTCTTCCGACCGCTCTTGTACATCGCTGCCGCCCTGGCGTTGTCCGCTCGTGCCACACTGTTCCTTCTGAGGAACTTCTTTGACGCGATCCGTCGCAAGCTGGGCATGGCATGACGAAAGTACGGCTCGAGCTTGCACTGCTGGTATCGGCGTGCGCAGTCGCGGTGGTTCTCGGCGGCCAGATCGTGGTGTTCGCGCTCCCGTTCGAGGGCATCGGCGACCTGCCATCGCTCGTCAGGCTGTTCGTCGGCGTTCTCGTTTTCGGCGCGCTGGCATACGTCGTCTCCACGCGCCGCGTCATCCAAACGCCGTCCTCGAGATTCAGCTTTCCCGTCATGGGACTGGTACTCGTGTTGGGCAGTTCGATCCTTCTGTCCAGCTTTGGATTCGTCAGCTTCGACGCGTGGATGTCGTGGGTTGTGTACGGGGCTGGGTTCTTTCTCGCCGTCGGCTCTCTCGGACGAGTTCGCGGCCCTCGCCTGCTGTTCGCCACCTTGACTGCGGCGATGGCTCTGGTGGCCCTTCGAGGAATCTACGAGTATCTGAAAGTGTTCGAGATTGAGCCTACGTATCGAATCTTTGCCGGATGGAACAACCCGAACGCGCTCGCAGGCGTCCTCTTGGTCGGGCTGCCCATCGCGCTTGCACTGGGCCTATCGAGCAAGGGCCTGCAGCGAGGGTTGAGCATGGCCGCAGCTGTCTTGATCATGCTGGCGTTGCTGCTGACCCAATCGAAGGGCGGTTACTTGGCTGCGGCTGTCTCCATTGCGACTCTCGTGTCGCTCTGCTTGATATGGCGTCGCGGCTGGTTCAGCTTCTCAGCCTTGATTCCGGTTGCTGTCGCCGGGCTGCTCCTGTTTTCGTTCCAGTCGCGAGGCGCCGCGGCGGACGATCAGTCCGGCTCGATGAACCGCGTATCCAACGCCGCAGGCACGCAAACGCAGTCTGTCGAGTATCGCAAGCTGCTGTGGCAGGGCACCGTCAGCCTGATCGAGTCGAATCCGGTGGGCTACGGGATCGGCTCATACCGGTTTCAATCGGCGAGATCGGGATTGCACGAGCAGACGCAGTTCGCTCACCAAACGTATTTGCAAATCGCAGCCGAGGGTGGCGTTCTCACGCTGCTCATCGTGCTGTGGATCGTCGGCACGTGGCTCAAGCAGGTCTGCTCTGGAGCGCGCTCGCTGCCGGTGGAACGCAGGACGCTGCTGGCCGGGTGCATCGCTGCGATAGTCGGAGCAGGCGCGCACGGCCTGGTCGAGAGCAACTTGTACTTCTTCGGCATCGGGTTCCTGGTGTTCGTGCTGCTTGGCGCGGGTCTGCAGCTTGCGACCGACGGATCGTCGCCGGAATCAACGCCGGTCAAACTGCGAGTGACGCTGGCGGTCGTCGGATGCCTGTTCCCGCTCATCGCGCTGGTGTACTTCGCAAGGGTAGAACTGGCGAAGGCGGACGCGGCGGGCGCACTTGATACGCTCAGAAAGGCCGCAGTCATCGAACAGGCCGACATCGAGCGAGCCGATGCAGCATCGCAAAAGCTCGCTTCCATAGCGCGGGCTGACGCCGAAGCGTGGTACCTCCGAGCGTCGATCGAACGTAGATCCAATAAAGAGCGACTCCCGTTGCTGGAAAAGGCGGTGCAGTTGCAGCCGAGGACGCAGTACCTCCGATTCCTCGCACGAGTACAAGCCGAGGACGGTCAGCGAACGCAGGCGTTCAAGACGATCGAAGAGGCGCTGGAGTACGACGCAAAAAACCTGCGAACGCTCAAGCTCAAGATGGATCTGCACCTCGACTTCGATGACCCTGCGGCAGCGGCAGAGATCGCGCGAGAGATCATCGCGGTCGAGCAGACTTCATACCTGAAAGTGCGATCGATCCCCCAACTAGTGCCCACACAGCCGTTCGAAGCGCGACTGCTGCTCGCCGACATGACTGACGATCTCGTTGAGGAAGCCGAGCTGCTCCGAGCAGCGGTCGAAGGTTACGCCCGGTATGCGGCCAACACCGTGCCACAAGTGAAGATGATGGCGCAAGGAGAGCTCGCTTTCGCAGGTGAGACCCTTGCAACGGCACGCGAAAAAATGGCAACCGCGAGAGAGGCTGCGGCTCGCCTGAGGGAGATCTACGAGGGGCTCGGCGACGCGCCATCGCTGGAATCGCTGGACGAGCTGGTCCCTGGCCTGACAGTCGACTGAATATCGGGAGCGGTGTCTTCGCCAGCCATCAGATACAGCCGGACGATCTCTCTTGCGATAGGCGCGGCGACCTCGCCGCCGTGTCCTGCGCGCTCGATCACCACGGCAATCGCGATCTGAGGGTTCGCTGCTGGCGCATACCCGACAAACCACGCGTGAGTCTTCCCCTCGCCGGAGTGCTCTGAGCTGCCTGTCTTGCCAGCCCACGTAAGGCCGTCGATTCGCGCCCGCGTCGCCGTTCCGTGCTCGATCACGCCGATCATCGCATTGTTGAGGATCGACCAAAACCGGTCCGACACGTCGAGCGTAGCCAGCAACGGCATGTCGGGCCGCGTGTAAGCAGCATCAGAGCCCGCATCGCGCCAGCCTGCGACCACGTAGGGCTGCTCGATTCGACCACGGTTCGCAACAAGGGCAACGACGTTCGCCATCTGAAGTGGTGTGACGCCTATGTACCCTTGCCCAATGGCCATGTTGACCGTGTCGCCGCCCTGCCATCGCAGATCGCGACTCTCCAGCCAATCGAAGTAAGGCACCGTGCCAGCGCTCTCTCCCGGGACGTCGATGTCCGACTTGCTGCCCAAACCCAAAGCGCGGCACACGTCAAGAAAGGCCTCCCGACCAACGTCGACCGCCAGACTTGCGAAGTACGAGTTGCAGGATTTCGTGAACGCTGTTTCGAAACTAACGGCGCCGTGAACGCCAAGACAGCCAAACCGCCGTCTTCCGTACTGGAAGTACCCGACGCAGGTCCGAGTTTCAGAAACAGAGAAATGCCCGCTCTTCCAGGCCGCCAAGCTTGTGACGATCTTGAAAGTCGAACCGGGTGGATATACGCCACCGATCGCGCGCGGAAACAGCGGGCGGCCCGGGTCATCATACAGGGCCATCAAGTTCTTCGACGAGATTCCGTTCTCGTAAAGCCCGGCGTCAAACGAGGGGCTCGACGCCAGGCAGATCACGTCGCCGTTGCGGGGGTCCAAGGCGACGATTGCTCCCATCTGACCCTCTAGCAGCGATGCAGCAAGCCGCTGGATACGCAGGTCTATCCCTAATCGCAACTCCGATCCAGGAACCGCTCGAACTTCGCCAAGCGATCGAACGGGCTTGCGGCGAGCGTCGACTGCGAACCTCTCCTTCCCCGGCTCACCCATCAGAAGCCCCTCGTAGAACATCTCGATGCCCGACCTGCCGACGTACGTGCTCGGCGTGATCCCTTGCCCTTCGAGCCGCTCGACGTCGCTTCCGCTCGGCGTCCAAACGTAGCCAAGAACGTGGGCCAAACTCTTTGTGTCGGGGTAGAAGCGTGCCGGCTGCAGTTCGACGCTGATGCCCGGCAACCGGCCAAGAGACTCCGCAAGGCGGCTCGCCGCCGCAGGGTCCGCGCCGACGTAAATGACGACCGGAACGTACGGATCCCACCCCATCTCCTTCTTCGACTTCTCGATCCACGCGTCGTTCAGATCGAGAATGGCGGCGACCTCGGCCAAGACCTCCGGGTGATCTTTCATTTGATCGAAAACCGCAGAAACAACAACGCTCGGGCGCACGCCGGCAAGGAGGATTCCGTTTCGGTCTACGATCCGCCCTCGCGGAGCGACTGTCGTCACCTCGTCTTCGCCGGATACGGCCGCGAGCCTGCTCCACTCGTCGGCCTGTGCAACCTGGACGTACCAGAGCCGTGCACCGTAAACCAGCAGCATCGCCAAGGCCGAGAACGGCAACAGCGCCAGCCGAACCGTCAGCCGCGGAGATCTTGGCGCGTGGATGACCGACATCTAAATGGCCGGCGGTCCGTGTACCTCGCAGGTCTCCATCGGCTCCTCCCCAGGTCGGTACGGCCGCTTGCTTCTCTCAGGGCAGTAGATTGTGGCGCGATCCCGCGTGTCCTCGCAAATCTGCACGTAGATGAAGACCACAAGGTCATCGTCTGGGGGCACTGGTGGTTCGATAGGTGGGATAACGTCTGGGTCTAGATCTGGGAGGTCGTTTACCCCGTCGTCGTTCGAGTCGTTGTCGGTCATATCGACCTCTACCGGATTCGCAGAGATGTACCGCGTGTGCCTTTTCGCCTTCTCGCCGTACTTCTCCTGTGCGAACGCGATCACCTCCGACCACATCGGCGCGACCTCCACGCCGCCGAAGATTCGGTTCATCGACTGGTAGACCCAGCGATCCCCTTCGCGGACCTCGCCACCCAGCCACGCGATGGCGATGAACTGATCCGTATAGCCGCAGAACCAAGCGTCCTTGAAGTCGTTCGTGGTTCCGGTCTTGCCGCGCGCGTTTACCGTATCACGCCCCGCCCGCCAACCGGTGCCTCTGTGCGCGACGTCCCACAGCAGCGTGTCGAGGATCCTCGCAGTCTTCTTGCTGATGACCGACCTCTTGATGTTCGGCGAATACCTCTTGATAGTTCTACCGTCGCTGTCCAGGATTCGCTTGATCGCCCAAGGCGTTACCCGGTCGCCTCCAGACTGGAACACGCTGAACGCGACGGCCATCTCCATCGGCGACACTTCTCCAGAACCGAGCGCCAGCGACGGGTACGGCGGAAGTTTGTGCTTGAAGCCGAACGAGGTCTTGGCAACGTTGACGACGTTTGCCGGGCCGGTCATCAGAATCACCCGATACGCCGGGATGTTGATCGACCTGACGAACGCCTGCGCGATGGTCATCTCGCCGCCATATTCACCGTTCGAGTTCCTGATAAACTTCGTCCTGCCCGGGCGATCCTCGACCTCGAGCGGCTCGTTGCTGATCATGTCGTACGGCGTAACAACGCCGTATTCAAACGCTGCCGAGTACACGATCGCCTTGAATGCCGAGCCAGGTTGTCGGCCTCCCTGTACGACGGCGTTGAACTGGTTCTTCTGGTAGTCCGACCCGCCGACCATCGTCAGAACCCTGCCGTCATCGCCGAGGACTACGATCGCACCGGTCGTCACTTTGCGATTCTTCAATCGCTCCACCGTGTCGCGCACAGCCTTCTCTGCTCTCTCCTGCATTTCGAGGTCGAGCGTGGTCTCGATACGGTAGCCGCCGGCGACCAGGTCGATGTCGGGGAAATCCTTGCGAACCTCGGTGAAGAGATAGTCGATGAAGTACGGCGCCAACCTTTCGCCGGAGACAGTCCGCGGCCGCGCCGAGCTCACGTTCAGTTCCGATTGCTTCGCTTCCTTGTACTGAGCCTCATCGATAAACTCCTGTTCTAGCATCAGCTTGAGCACGACGTTCCGGTTTTTCAAGGCCTTGTCGGGATCTACGAAAGGATTTTCACGGCTTGGACGCCGGACCAGCCGCGCAAGCGTAGCGGCTTCTGCCAGCGTGATTTCGCTGATGTCCGTCTTGCCAAAGTACACCTCTGCGGCTGCCCCTACCCCGTAGGCGCCTTCCCCGAAGTACATCTGGTTCAGATACAGCTCAAGAATCTCGTCCTTGCTCAGCTTTCTCTCGATGACGTACGCCATTGCCATGTCGTCCAGCTTCCGATCGAGCGACCGCTCCGTGCTTGTGTACAGGTTATACGAAATCTGCATCGTGAGCGTGCTGCCGCCGCGCGACTCTTTCCCTTTCGTCTTCAGCCCTTGCCAAATGATGCCCATCAACGATGTGAAGTCGACGCCTTCGTGATCACGAAATCGCTTATCTTCTGCGGCTATGGTTGCGTCGATGATCGTCTGGGGTATCTCGCCGTACGTCAGCGGTCGGCGGTACTCGTTGGCCAGCGTCAGCAGAACAGAGCCGTCGGCAGCAACAAAGACCGTAGGGTCTTTGCGAAGCTCCTGCATGTACTCATGGATATTGAGCACCAACTCCTTGGCCTCGCTAACGCGGCCGTACATGACCAACGTGCCAGCCACGATCGAGACAGACACAAATATGCCCGTCGAAACCAATGCTATTTTCAGGCGACGCCAGCGCCTAGAACGAGGCGTGCTTTTGACTGACGCAGACGGCTTTGATCTTCTTGCCACTCTTGCCCATTAAGACGCTCTTTAAGAGCCGTCGGTTTCGATCCGCCTCACGGTACCAGCTAATCGACGCAGTTCGTCAACCGGCGCCGACCCTACGATCAGCAGGTAGTAGGAACCGACTTTCCAGGTGTACCGGTTAATCTCCGGACGTGGCGGGCGATTTCCGGACGGCGGCGTCCGGGTTCTCTCACGCCGTGGGCCGTGCGGCTTGTTTGACACCGAGAGAATGAGGAAGCGCCTACCGTCGGAGTAGTGAGACGCGATCCCGATCTGGTCATCCCCGCTTTTGACCCTCCTTGCGCGATACATGAGGAACCCGCTCCCTGCTGACAGCTCGAACGCGCCCAATTTCGCCTCGGCGGACAGATTGATCAGGATTTCGCGCGGAGTGACGATCCGCGCGCCTTCTATCTCCAAGACGAAGTATTCAGGGCTCACCTCGCTATGGTAAGAAAAGGACTTGAACTCCCAGCGCATCCGGACGCGATCTCCGAACTGAGTCTCTCTCTTCAGCACTGCCTTGTGGCGCCGCTCGACCCAGAGCCTGTGCACTGCCGATTCCGGACCAGGCTGGCCCACGACGATCAGCCAAGTGCGCTTGCCGGCGATTCGCTCACCCGCCACTATTGTGGGCGCCGGACCGGGCCGGGCTATCGCATCGAGCACAAACCTAAATCGATTGTCCGTCCAGGCCGGCGTCTTGTGGATCAAGTTCTCCTTCTTGAAATAGTGCCACTGGTTCGTGCCGTCGTTGACCAGAATCTGCCCGTCTACGTCCTTATCGTCCGAGAAGTATTCAATTCGGAATCTTGCGCCACTCCTCCAGATTCCTTCGCGGTACTCCCGGCCCCGCACATTCATCACGCGGTGGCCGTGGTATTTCAATCGACCGGATGCGGCAACTACATCCCGCAAAAACTGCTTGCTGTCTTGGGGTGGGCGCTGCGGCCTGTCTCTGCGCTGCGCCTGCAAGGTCGCGAGCGAAGCAACCAGCAGCAGAATCGACAGCGAGCAGCGGAAACTCATGTTCCTGATCTTCTAATAGTCCAGCGACGCACCGTCAATCGGCGCGTGAATGTCCATCGACGCGTCTTCCATTGCGTACTGCTGATCTTGAAGCAGAACGTCCTCGAGACTCGCGACAATGGGCTCCTTAACAATTGTTGGCCCAGGACCGATCGGCGAATCCACTCTTGGCGAGCCGTACAGGAACGCAAGCGCTACGACCGCAGCCGCGACGGCACCGACGGAGCTGAATCGCAATACACGGCTCCGGCGATCACGGCCTGATACCAACGAGAGCTTTTCGTTCAGCTCGCTCCGCCACGTGAGACTAGGGATCGAATCGCTCGTCGCACTTTCGACGATGCTCCGTACTTTAAGTTGATCGGCGCTCTCTAAAGACGCGTCAAGCCGCAGCGCCTCTTCGGCACTGATCGACTCCTCCGCGCTCAATTTCCTCAACAGCTTCTCATCCATGTTCTCAACTCTTCTCCCGTTCTAAGTATTGGCTCAACTGCTCCTGCAAATGCCTCCGTGCAAGAAAAAGCCTGCTTTTCACCGTACCGACGGGAATACCGACGGTGCCAGCGATCTCATCGTAACCCATATCCTCCTTGTCGTGCAGAAGAAGGACGGTTCTCAGCTTGTCGCTCATCGAAGAGATCGCATGCTCGACCTCCACTTGCAGCTCGGCGTTCATCGCCATCTGCGCCGGATCCCAACGCTCGTCGCTGAACTCGATCGGGTCGCTTGACTCAAACCCCGCGTCGAGGCTCATTGCGACGGGCGCGCGCTTCGAGCGCCGAGCCCTGTCGATGCACAGGTTGTGCGCAACGCGGAACATCCAAGTGCGGAGCGAGCACCGACCGTCGAACCGGTCAAGGCTCTGGAAAGCGCGGATGAAGACCTCCTGAGTCACGTCCAGGGCCTCCTCGTGATCTGGAACCATCCTGCGAACGAACCCAAGAACACGAACCTGGTAGGCGTCAACGATCTTCGCAAACGCCTCGATATCCTGGCGCTGGCACTGTTCGAGTAGCGACTGCTCGGCAGCAAGGTCCAGTTTCTTGTTCGGTGCCAACCGTTGCACTCCACCGAATTGGCTCATCCTACAAGCCAAGACGCTTCAGTTCGCCGGTAGTTCAGCCTGCGGGCTAAAAGCCCGGCAGAATTTCAGAGTTTTTCGGTCGCCTCAGACTAGAACCTCATCCCAGCAAAAATCCCGAATCCGCTGACCAAGGACTCTGCGCTTCCAAAAAAGCGCGCCTCGACGAATACCGGCGTCATGCCCTGCTGGAAATCCATGCCAACGCTCAGTTGGTATACGAACTCGGTGTTGGTGTTGGTTCCGCCGCTGCCATCCGGGGTTTGAGCGATGCCCAAGCCTGCACCCGCGCCGTAGTAGAATCGTTCGCCGCGCGCGACGTAGTTCATCATGAGCGGGACGTTGCTGTAGTCGCCTTTGCCGTAGTAGTCGATTGAGACGGTGTACGAGCGGTCGAATCCAGTCATTCCGGCCGAATAGCCCACATCTCGAAGCTTATAGTCCAGTCCGACGCCGAACCACGTATGACCCTCTGCCTGTGCGGCCTTGGCCGACGGGAAGAACAGTCCTCCGCGTATCGACAGACCGGACGGCTTCTTGTACTGACCGAACGCGGTTGCGGCCAATCCGCAACTCAAAACGACGAGCAAGATAGTTGAAAACTTCTTCATCCTTGATCCTCTGTGTACCTGACGTACCGGACCTCCATTCGATCCGTGCGTTCTAAATATTAGCACCGAATCGCCCCCGGTTTTGGGTCTATCCAGCGACTTGACGCAGTATCTCCAGCGTGAGGTCGGCGGTCAGCCACAAGTCCTTGCGTGAAATGCACTCTTCATGCGTGTGGATCTTATCCATGCCGGTGGCTATGACGATCGACGGAACACCCTTTTCGTTGAAGATGTTTCCATCGCTCCCACCGAGCGTTGTCCGCAGCGCGCCCGTGAGCCCGAGCTTCTTCGCTGCCGCCTGCGCGTGCTGCACGACCGGCTGGTCATCCTCGACGTGATACGCGTTGTAATGACGGTCGTGGTCAATGACCACAGTGGCGCCAAACTCGCGCGCTGCGCTCTCCAGCTCGCCGATCATGTGGTCGATCTGAGCGTTCAGAGCTTCAACGCTCGTACTGCGCGCCTCGCCGCGGATCTTTACGGTCGGACAGACGACGTTCACAGCCGTTCCACCTTGAATCAAACCGAAGTTGGCAGTCGTTTCCTCGCTGATCCGCCCTAGCTTCATTCTGCTGATCGCCCTCGCCACGACCTCGAGGGCGCTGATGCCGTCTTCGGGGTTCTTGCCGCTGTGCGCAGGTTTGCCGTGGATCACCGCGTCGAGGCTGTCGTGCGTCGCCGTGCGGGTGACGAACGTTCCTACGGGCGGGCCGGTGTCCAACACGTATCCGAAGTCCAAGTCCAGCGAGCCGATATCAAGGGCCGCAGCGCCTTTCAAGCCGATCTCTTCTGCGGTCGTCAGGAGCAGCACGACGTCTCCGTGCTCAGTTCCGGATTCCATGAGGGCGTGGACCGCTTCGATCGCCGGGGCCATTCCGCCCTTGTCGTCTGCGCCTAATATCGTGTCCGAGGCGCTGTACATCACTCCGTCCTTCTCCTCTATGATGAGGCCTTCGGTCGGCTCCACGGTGTCAAAGTGGGCGCTCAAGAAAACGCGCGGCGCACCCGATACTGTTCCTTTGAGCGTCGCAATGACGTTGTTCGCGTTGCTCCCGATTTTCTTGCCGGAATCATCCTCCTCGACGTCCAGCCCGATATCCGTGAGGTATGACTTGACGAAGTCGGCGCACTCGCGCTCTTTCAGCGACGGAGCGTTGATTAGGCAGAGTTTCTTGAATAGAGAAATGAGCCGTTCCTCGTTGATCATCGGGGTCATTCTAACCCGGCGATCCGAAGGACTGCTAGTGCAGGCGATCCTAGAGACAAACAATGGCAACACACAAACTGACAGTTGAAGGCTTCGGCGAGTACGAGGTTGAAGCGGGCAAGAAGCTCGTGAAGGCGCTTGAGGACAGTGGAGTCGATGTAAGCCACCGCTGCGGCGGAAACGCGCGATGCACGACGTGCCGGGTCAAGTTCCGCTCGGGAGAGCCGACAGACCTGTCGTTTGACGAGGAGTACCGGCTCACCGACGACAACGTCAAAGGCCAATTCCGTCTGAGCTGCCAAATCCGAGTCGACCGGGACATGCACGTGGAGGTTTTGATGCTGGCGAGCAAGGAAGGGTGGGAGCCCGGTCCGGACGTTGAACGATAGCACCGTTGCTGGTATAACTTTGCGCGATGGCTGAACTGCTCGCAGAGAAGCTGATCCGCGACGTGCCCGACTTCCCGAAACCGGGGGTCGTCTTCAAGGACATCACACCCGTACTGGCCAGCCCCGCAGCGATGGCCGAGGCAGTCGAACTGCTCGCCGAAGACGCCCGCAGTCGCGGCGCAGAAGTCATAGTAGCGATCGAGAGCCGCGGCTTCTTGTTCGGCGTCCCGGTTGCGATGAACCTTGGCGTTCCGTTCGCCATGACCCGAAAGCTCGGCAAGCTGCCGTACGATCGAATCACCGAGGAGTACGCCCTCGAGTACGGGACGAACACGGTCGAAATGCATATCGACGCTGTGCAGCCAGGCCAGCGCGCATATATCGTCGATGACCTTTTGGCTACCGGCGGCACAGCCGCCGCCGCCGCGAGGCTGGTCGAAAGGCTGAACGGCAACGTCTGCGGTTTTGGTTTTCTCGTGGAGCTGACCTTCCTCAACGGCCGCAAGAACGTGCGCGGCTATAACATAACTTCGCTGATCGAGCTCTGACCGGTGCTGACTTCAGCCTCGCATCCGTAGGAGTATCAGCTGGTGACCGAGCATTGACGACTTCCCCGCTTCTGCTGGCGATCATGGGCCCGACAGGCTCGGGCAAGAGCGACGTCGCCGAGATTCTAGCCGACCAGCTGTCAGCATCGCTCATCAACGCAGACGCGTTCCAGATCTATCGCGGCCTGGACGTTGGAACGAACAAGCCGAAGGACCGGAGTCGGTACAGACTGCTTGACATCAAGCATCCGGCGGAAGATTTCGGGGTCGGCGAGTGGGTCCAGCTAGCGCAAGCGGAGCTCGAGTCGATCTGGGCGGATGGCGGTAGTGCGATCATCGTTGGAGGGTCAGGGTTCTACGTTCGCGCTTTGTTCGAACAGTACGACGACTTGATGCCGCCGCCAACCGCCGACGTCCGAGACAGGATTGACCAGTTGAACGCTGGCGGCGGCTTAGGCGCGATGCTCTCTGCACTGCGGGAACTCAACCCCGCCGCACTCGACAAACTAGATGCGCATAACCCGGCCCGCGTTCGTAGGGCGCTGGAAAGAGAGATGGATGCCGGCAAGACCATCCAGATACAGCTGCCGCCGTTTCGGAAGCTGAAATTCGCGCTCGACCCTCCGGCTGACCATCTGCGCCAACGGCTGCAAGAAAGGGTGACCGAACTACTGAACGCTGGATGGCGGGAAGAAGTAGAAGGACTATTGCGGGATGGAATCGAGCCGGACTGTCCTGCATTTCGCGCCATAGGGTATCACTGCATCGTCGAGTGGACGCAGGGCAAGCTTGACAGGGCCAAAGTGACAGAGCTGATCACGAATGCAACCCGTCAGTACGCGAAAAAGCAGCGTACTTGGCTTAGAGCGGAGCCGAACGTCACGGCAGTGATCCAGCACGACATCGGATCGGGGCATGCTGCGCGAACTGCGACGACAATCGAGCAGATGGTATTCGGTCTGGGGCAACACGATGAGTAAGTCAATCAACCTCCAAGACATGTTCTTGAACCAGGTCCGCAAGGAAGGGATCGAAGTTACAATCTATTTGACCGGTGGAGTGCAGCTTCACGGTCTCGTGAGGGGCTTTGACGCGTTCACTTTGCTGCTTGATACACCTGGCAAGCCGACGCAGCTCGTCTACAAGCACGCCGTTACGAGCATCGTCCCCGAATCTCAGATCGGTGGAAGAGATGATCGCCGCCGCGACAGCGCGGCCAGTTCTGAAAGTTGATTCAGTTCACCAAGATGCACGGAATCGGCAACGATTTCGTCATGATCGACGCGATTGAATCGCCGCCGCCGGCCACCCCGCTCGACCAGCTCGCACAACAGATGTGCGACCGGCGATTCGGAGTCGGCGCAGACGGCATCATTCTGGCCGAGCGATCGGACGCCGGTCGCTTTCGGATGCGCATGCTAAACCCGGACGGCTCTGAGAGCGAGATGTGCGGCAACGGCATCCGGTGCATGGCAAAGTTCCTCATCGCCCGCGGCCACGACCCTGGCCCGACGATCGCAATCGACACGATCGCCGGACTGCTCGTGACAACGGTCCTCGACGATGGCCGCGTGGCCGTAGACATGGGCGTCCCCAGCTTCGCGCTCGGCGATATCGGGGCGGTTGGCGATCCGTCAGAAGACTTCATCGAGGCCGAGATCGCTGCAGACGGACAGACGTTCACCGCGACGGCGGTCTCGATGGGGAATCCGCATCTCGTCGTCTTCGTAGAGTCGTTCGACGGCCTCGACGTCGCGGCGAGCGGATCGGCCTTGGAGCGCCATGAGATGTTCCCGAACAGGATCAACGTGCATTTCGTGCAGCGCGTTAGTTCGAGCCACCTTGTTCAAAGGACGTGGGAGCGAGGGGCCGGTGAGACGCATGCTTGCGGTACTGGCGCTTGCGCGAGCGCCGCCGTCGCACACCGAACCGGCAGGGCCGACAGGCGCATGACCGTCGATCTGCCGGGCGGAACGTTGGAGATCGACAACTCCCCAAACGGACACATGATGATGACAGGCCCGGCTACGACGGTGTTCGACGGCGTTTGGGAATCAGATTAAGCCTTCCTTTTTCATCTCTCGCCGCTGATCCTTCTCTTGAATCGAGCGTCGCTTGTCGTACTGCTTCTTACCCCTCGCCAGCGCAATCTCAACCTTGGCCTTGCCGTTCTTAAAGTAGATCCTGTACGGGACGATCGCCAGCCCTTTCTCGAACGATCGGCGTGCGATCACGTTGATCTCTCGCCGATGCAACAGCAGCTTTCTATCGCGGCGGCGCTCCGGTACGGCAGAGGTCGCGTGCTTGTACGGCTCTATGTCGAGATTCACAAGCCATAGCTCGCTGTTCTCGATCTTGCAGTACGCATCGCTCATGTTGACTTTGCCCGCAAATACGCTCTTGACCTCAGCTCCCACCAGCACGATCCCGGCTTCATACGTCGATATGAACTCGTAGTCGAACCGCGCCCGGCGGTTCATTACGGAAGCAGGAACCGACTTGGCATCCTTCTTGTTGCCTTTAGGGGCCATTGAAATGAGTCTACCGAACAGTCGATGGGTACCATTAGCAAGCATGAACCGATGGCTTCTCTTTACGTGTTTTGCGGCCCTCGCCGCTGCTGGCTGCAACGGGCAGAACAAGGCGGCAGCTCTCGAAGCCGAAAAGGACGTCCCTGTCGATATCACAATCATCGAGGAGGGCACGGGCGAAGGCGCTGAAGAGGGCGATGTGCTCTGGCTCGAGTACTCAGGCGCTGTCAAAGAGAACGGCTTGGTCTTCGACGCGAACGACGAGGTCGACGAAAACGGCATGAAGACGAAGTTGCCGTTCCGGTTCGTCGTCGGCGCAGGAGCAGCGATCCAAGGCTGGGAAGAAGGGTTGGTCGGCATGAAGCTGGGTGAAGTTCGTACTATGCTAGTCCCGTGGCAGAAGGCGTACGGCACGGCCGGGCGTCCAGAAGCGATGATACCGGCGAAGGCAGACCTGTCATTCAAGATCACGTTGTTTGAAATGGTCAAGGTCGGTGAAGACATCTATCTCGACAAGACCGATCTGGTGATTGGCACTGGCCCGGCGGTGGAAAAGGGCGACGCCGTCACGATCCATTACACTTGCGAATACGCGAACGGCAAGTTGTTCGACAGCTCTTACCTGCGCGGAGAGAACGGAACACCGCTCGTCGTACGGCAGGTTCAGACCGGGCAGCTGATTTCGGGAGTCGACTACGGGCTCGTTGGAATGAAGGCTGGAGGAAAGCGACTGTTGCGCATACCGCCGAAGCTGGCGTTCGATTCTTACGGATACGGTGAGTATGCGGGCAATCAGATCGTTATGGTCGTGATCGAAGTTCTAGAGGTCAAGAAGGCTGCCGATTAGCCGCCTACGAACCTTCGTCCAGGTCGAACCGGCGCGGGGTCTTGCCTTCCTGCTCGACCGCATCGATGTCCTCTTCTGACGATACGATCGCGTCCACCCCTGGGCCAGCCACCTTCTCCCACTCGCCGCGCTTGGCGCGCTTCCAAGTCGTGAATCCGAGCTTGCCGGCCTTTTCGGCGTCTGGTCGGCTGCGCATGGAAAACGATACGGTGCTGACAACACGCTTGCAAGCGAGCCCGCAGCCAGGGCAGTGCTCCAAAGCAGGCTCGTCGAGGGACTGGAGCGCCTCGAACCGCCCAGGACACATTTGGCACTCGCCATCGAGTAGTTCGTATTCGTAGACTGGCATTCGCTACTATTATCGACGCTCACAGTGAAGGTAGATCGCCATTCCTGCAAAACTAACCCCAGCAATGACGCAGTTAGACGACTTGAATGACGACATAATCGGGTGCGAAAAGTGCCTGCGGCTCCGCGCCTGGTGCAAGAAAGTCGCCTCGGAGAAGCGACCCATGTTCGCCGACAGTGAGTATTGGGGGAAGCCGGTCCCGAACTTCGGCGATCCCGAGGCGCTTGGGCTGATCGTCGGACTCGCGCCAGCCGCGCATGGAGCGAATCGAACGGGTCGCATGTTTACCGGAGACCGCAGCGGCGACTGGCTGTACCGCTCGCTGTTTCGCTCAGGTCTGGCGAATCAGGCTCAGGCGACAGAGAAAGGCGACGGGCTCGAGCTAAGAGGGGTGTTGATCACGGCGGTCGCACACTGCGCCCCGCCCGGCAACAAGCCCACGAATGACGAGCTTGCCAAGTGCCGACCGTTCTTGCAGCGCACCCTTGAAATGCGAAGCTGGCGCGCCGTTCTCTGTCTCGGCAGCATCGCTTGGCGCGAGCTGGTCAAGACGGTGGGCGAATCGGGCGCGCCTCGCTTTGGACACGGCGTGGAGTTCGTAATCAGCGACGGAACGGTATTGCTCGCCTGCTACCACCCCAGCCAGCAGAACACCTTCACCGGCAGGCTGACCGAGACCATGCTGGACGACGTGACGACGCGGTTCGCGTCGATCATTCGTTCACAAGCAGAGCGCGCTTGAGCGTGTACCGCTTCAGCTGCCCCTTGCGAGAGACGGCCAACCGCACTTCTGTCCCTTCGGTCCCGGTCAAGACCGAATTGACGTGTCGATACGAGGACTTGACCAGGTTTTCGTCGTCGATTGCAAGCAGGTGATCTCCTCTCTTGATCCCCGCTTTGAAGGCCGGCCCGTCGGGAGTCACGTTGACGATCACCATACGCTTGTAATTCCGGCTGTAAATCGACACAAGCCCAATGTGCGCCGGAAAATCATCGGTGACCTTACCGGTGAAGTTTTCCAGCCAGACGCGTCGACGCCCCATGTCGATGACGATGTTGAAGTGCTTGAGGAATCCGAATCCGATCGTTCCATCGTGACTGGCGCTGCTCGAAGGGAGATCGATGATCGACCAGACGCTGCGTGGAACGGGCACCCCATACACCTCAAGGTCGCTGATCATCAGCGACCAAGTATCCACCGGCCCTGAAGCGACATACGCTGTACTCATGAACTTCGGCTTCTTCTTCTCCGGCCAAAGACCGACCCGCACTAGGACTTCTCGGTGAGTCACCGCATAAAACGCGTTTCCCGTGTCCAGCGCTAGGATCATCCGCTTGCCGTTCGAGACTTTCGCGAACAGCTCGATCGAGTTCATCCCTTTCGGCAACATCTTCAACAAGAACGTCTTCTCGCCGTCCGGCTTCCGGGTGTTGATATCCATCGAGTCTGGATGAATCACGAACTTCTCGTTCTCGAAGTTGATCTCGGTGACGTAGTTCTTGAGAACCTCGAGCCCCATGATTCCATCGACGTGAGTTCCGTAAGCCTCTGTGTAGTTCCCGGTCGGCAGCTGCACCAACTCCATTTCGCCGACTTCGATCTCAAAGCTGCCGAGCTTGAGCGAGGACACGTCGATCGTTTCAGCCTCGAACTGACCGACAAAGTCCCTGATCATAATCTTGCCCGTAGGTTTTCCAACGTTGACGTGCGGGCCCAGCACGAAGGCGCCCCCGAAGCCGGTGTCGTACATGAACTTCAGGCTCTTCCCGTTGACCGTTGCCGCCACGATGATGGCGTCCTCGCCAATATGGAACGGTATTTCTGCGATTGGGCTGGTCGGGGCCAGCACCACCGCTAGAACTGCTGATGTCAACATTCTCGTAACTCTCGCCGGGCTCGCTAGATTCTACGCCCTTTCAAGACCAGATTGCGCCTTTATGCGGTCACAGAGCGGCCCAACAAGACCGGGGAACAAGCGGGCTGCGATTTCTTGTATACTCCGACGACTGAGCGCCAGTCGTGACGAAGGCGGCTCTCAGCCCTTGCGAGGTACGAAATTAATGTTTTCCAATCGAATTAAATGCATGAGCTGGTTAGCTCTATCTGCTTCGTTGTTATTGGTACTGGCTGGCTGTGATCCGGCGGATAACGGTACGACGAGCAACGGCGACACCGATCCCGATGGAGGATCCGGGCCGGAGTTCAATACCGGACGACCTGCGGTGACGGTCACGGGACCATCTGTAACCGGCGACGTAATCAAGATCGGACTGGTCGCAAGTCAGAACGGTCCGCTCCGCCCGTGGGGCATCGACAGCGTAAACGGCGCCCAACTCGCGGTCGACGAAATCAATGCCAGCGGAGGAATCAACGGCAAGCAGGTTCAGTTGTTGATCGGCGACAGCGCAAGCAAGCCGGAGGACGGCAAAACCGCGGCAGAGCTGCTGATTTCCCAGGGAATCGTTGGACTGCTCGGCGAAGTCGCCTCCGGAATCACCCAACCGATGGCCCAGCTCGCATACGAGAGAGGGCTTCCGATCGTTGCCGTCGGAGCAACGAAGACAACGATCACAGAAATTGGAGCCAACGTTTTCCGCGTCTGCTACACGGACGACCTACAGGGGCCGGTCATGGCCAAGTTCGCGTACGATGAGCTCGGCCTGCAGCGAATGGCGATCATCACCGATAAGAAGCAGCCGTACTCCACGTATCTGAGCGATGCGTTCAGGGATGCGTTCGTCGGATACGGAGGAGAGATCGTCGGTGAGGAGTTCTACGAGTCTGGGCAGACGCAGTTCGTACCGCAGCTCAACAGCCTCAAGCAGGAGAGCCCAAACGGATACTTCTTGAGCGGCTACTTCACTGAGGTGGGCCCGATCGTGAAGCAGGCTGCGCAGGCTGGCATCACGAACGTCAAGTTCCTCGGCGGGGACGGCTGGGACAGCACTGACCTGCTGGACAGTGGCGGCGAGGCCATCCTCGGCAACTACTTCTGCAATCACTACAACAACAAAGAAGATCGAGAGGTCGTAAGAGTGTTTCTCGCGAAGTGGAAGGACAAGTACGGCGGATCAGACGCCGGCGATACACCGGGCACGACGATGGGCGCTCTTGGATACGACGCGGCGATGGTGATGATGGATGCGATCAGAAGAGCCGAATCTCTTGACGCCGCTTCCATCATCGTAGCTCTCGAGGACACTGTCGCATTCAAAGGAGTCAGCGGCGACATCACCTTGAAAGGTGCGGGCGGCAATCCGAAAAAGCGCGCGCTCGTCGTCGAGGTGACCCTCGAAGGACAATCCTTCGTAAAGGCCTACGAGTACACGGACATCTTCACCGACTAGAAGATGGAGGTGATGTCTCCGGTTCTGGCAGCTTTCGAATTCTCGGAGCTGCCAGAACAGTTGGTCATCGGGCTGATGACCGGTGCCATCTACGCCCTCATCGCGCTGGGCTACACGATGGTCTACGGCATCCTTCGCCTGATCAACTTCGCGCACGGCGAGATCTTCATGTTAGGGGCGTACATCGGCCTGTTCATCTCGACGGCGGCGATCGGATCGCTCGCCACGCGGATTCCAACGGAGATCGTTCCGGCTGACACTTTGACGACCGCCGCCTACGTGATGTTCGTCGTAGGCGTCGTTGCCGCTGGACTCCTGTACTACCGAAGCAGGGCTCGACGCACCAGCGGTCGACTGATCTACTTTGGTGTCGGTACTGCGGTCGCGGGGATTCTCTCGTGGCTCTTGGCCCAGTTCCAGCCGCAAGCGATTACGCTCGTCGTTATGATGCTCGGGAGCATGATCGGTTGCGCGATCGTCGGCGTGATCATCGAGTTCCTGGCGTACCGGCCGATGCGCTCTCAACCTCGCATCGCAGCATTGATCACGGCGATCGGCGTGTCGCTGTTTCTCCAGTTCACCGGGCAGCTGTTTCTCCCGAACGCGCCTCCGCCGAGTATCAAAGAGGACGTCAACCCCTACCGCGGATCGTTCAGCTTTTATCTGAAGGCCCCGCCTGAAAACCTTGCCCTGTCCGTCAGCGACGCATTCTCGGAAATGGAGTCCAAGCAGGCGGTGTTCGAAGGGGCGCTGATCGATAACGACTGGGATCGATTCAATCTGCCTCCTGAAGGCAAAGTGCTGCGTGATGAGATGCAGGAGGCACAGCGAGCCGTCAACGACATCGATCGCGAAGTAAGACAGAACTCGACCTCTGTGAACGTGCCAACAGGTCAGTTCATCATGTTCGTGACCGCGATCCTGCTCATGATCGCGCTGCGTCATCTTGTGATGAAGACGACGGTCGGTCGGTCCATGAGAGCGGTGTCGCACGATATGCAGGCTGCGTCCCTCATGGGGATCAGCGTCAGCAAGGTCGTCACCATCACGTTCATCATCGGTTCTGCGCTGGCAGGCGCGGGCGCCATGATGAATGCGACGTTCATGGGAACGCCGCTCACGACGTTCTACGGACTTCAGCCGGGGGTCAAGGCGTTTGTCGCTGCGGTGCTCGGCGGAATCGGCAACATTCCAGGCGCCGTGCTGGGCGGCCTGATCATGGGACTCGCTGAGGCCATGGTTGTCTGGAGCGGGTTCAGCAATCTGAAAGACGCGATCGCGTTCGTCATCTTGATCATCGTCCTTCTGGTCCGGCCTGGCGGGCTGCTCGGCTCCGCCGTGGTGGAGAAAGTCTAATGAAGTTCTGGGGTACTCGACTTCTCTCCATCATCGCCGCCCTGGGCTTTTGCTTTGGCTTGCAGCAGGTTTTGCTCGGCACGGGCAACGAATACTTCTTGAGGCTGGGAATCCTCGCCGGCCTTTACGTGACTCTGTCCGTCAGCCTCAACTTGATCAACGGGATCTGCGGACAGTTCTCGATCGGGCACGCGGCTTTCTATCACATCGGCGCCTACACGACGGGCTTCATCTCCGTCCGAATGTATCAGAGCGCCGGCGTCAACGAACTCGTCTGGCTGGCAATACTGCTGCCGATCGGCATGATCGCGGCGGCGTTCGCGGGTCTCATCGTCGGGTTGCCGTCGCTGAAGCTCCGTGGTGACTATCTAGCGATCGTCACGCTCGGATTCGGCGAAATCATCCGCATCGTGACCACGAATATCGATGCCGTCGGCGCGTCGTTCGGCATGGAGCACATCACGAAGATCAATCCTGCGGCGATGGTGATCTTCGTCTGGATGCTGGCAATCGTCTGCATGGCGGTTTCGCGGAACCTCTTGAAGACAGTCCACGGTTTGCCGTTCTTGGCGGTCCGCGAGGATGAAGCCGCGGCTATGGCGATGGGCGTCAACGTGACCAAAACCAAGGTCACTGCATTCGTGATCGGCTCTGCCTTCGCAGGAGGGGCAGGCGTTCTATTCGCGCACTTCGAGGGCTTCATCACTCCGGATCACTTCAAGATGGAGGTCAGTTTCATCATCTTGACGATGGTCGTGCTCGGCGGAACTGGCTCGATCACCGGCTCGGCACTCGCGGCCATCGTGCTTTTCGGCATTCCCGAAGCCTTGCGCCTGTTCACCGATGCCGACGGCAATCAGCTTCAAGTGACCGGTGCCGGACTGATCGCCTCAATGATCGCATCGGGGCTCGTCGTTGCCGCGTACAAGCAGTTTCAACTGAAGTACCACGGATCGACGCTCCGAAAGGTCGGCCTTTACTTTGGCGCGATAGCCGTTGCGATCCCCGTCCAGATGCTGCTGCGTCTGGTGCTGAAGCAAATCCCGGCGATAGCGCCGATGACGTTCAACGTCTCCGACCTGCGCATGGTGATCTTCGCCGCGTCGCTGATCGTTATCATGCTGCTGCGCCCGCAGGGCGTCCTGGCACATCACGAATTTAGTTGGGATTGGGTGCGGCGACTCCTGAAACGGGATCGGAAGGTGGCTCAGCCATGAGTAAACAAGCGACATCACCGGTCCTAGAGCTGAAGTCCGCGACGATCCGCTTCGGCGGCTTGGTGGCCGTCGACAACGTTTCGTTCGAGCTGCAGAAAGGCGTCCTGTTCGGACTGATCGGCCCGAACGGCGCTGGCAAGACGACGTGTTTCAATTTGATAACCGGCGTGTACACGCCGACCAGCGGCGACATACTCTTCCAAGGCAAGCGGATCAACGGGCTTGCGCAGAACAAGATCGCGAAGCGCGGGATCTGCCGAACGTTCCAGAACATCCGGCTGTTCTCCACGCTCTCGGTTCTAGACAACGTCATGGTCGGCGCGTTCCTGCGGCACAAGACCAGCTTGTTCAGCGGCCTGGCGTATCTGCCGCCTGCCATCAAGGAGACCGAGAAGCTTCGCGAAGAAGCGCGCGCCCTGCTAAAGGTAATGGACTTAGACGACGTCGAACAAGCGCGCGCTGTCGATCTGCCCTACGGAAAGCAGCGTCGGCTCGAGATCGCGCGCGCCATGGCTACGCAGCCCGACCTCTTGCTGCTGGACGAACCGGCGGCCGGAATGAACCCGCTGGAAAAGGCCGATCTACAACGCATCGTCCGCCGATTGCGCGACGACTTCGACAAGACGGTGCTGCTGATCGAGCACGACATGCGCTTCGTTATGGGGCTGTGCGAAACGATCTTGGTGCTCGACCACGGCGAAGAGATCGCGCGCGGCATACCTAGCGAAATCCAGAGCAACCCGAAGGTGATCGAGGCGTACTTGGGCGAAGCGACTTAGCTTGCTGTAAACTGAGCCCGTGTCCAAGGCTCCTGGCAACGCCATCGCTCTCGGCTCCGTCGTCTTGGTACTGGCCGTCATCGGCTATCTAGCCTTCAACACCCGTAGCCAGCTCGACTACCCGGATATCGAACCGAAGTACGAGGGAATGCCGAAGCCAGAGCACCAGCCGATCTACGACTCGATGAACGAGTTCGCGTTTCGGCTCGTTGAGGCAGCCGATCTGGGCGCAGAAGGGGGCAACGACATCATTGCGCCAACAAGCCTGTATCAGAACCTCGCCGTGCTGCTCAACGGCGCTGAGGGCAAGACGTTTGAGACGCTGGCAGAAGTCATCGGCTCCGCTGGGATCGACCGCATCAGGTTGAACGAGGCGCAGAACGCCCTGCTCAACAGGCTCCGCGCAATGGAAGGCCGGCCGGTGAGGATTGCAAACGGGACGTTCTTCATATGGCCCATCTTCATGACGAACAGTTTCGTAGACGAGATCGAAGGGTACTACAACGCCGACGTCGTTCGGCTCGGGTCAGCCGGTCTCGGCGCGGTACGAGAGATCAACGTTTGGGCGAGCGACCGAACTGACGGCGTCTTTACGAAGGTCGTCGACGCTCTCTCGAAGCAAACGGTTGTCGTCGTGATCAACGCAACGACCGTCAACGCAGAATGGGAGACCGCGTTCAACCCTGAGAAAACGAGCAAGCAGACGTTTCACGCAACAGGTGGAGACGTCGCAGTCGCTACGTTGCAGTCCGACGGAGGGTTCAGCGTGGCCAAGGGCGACGGATACTTGGCCGCGCGACTGCCGTACAAGGGCGGAGAGCTGGAGATGACCGTCGTGCTGCCAGACGAGGGGGTTTCAGCGTCGAACTGGCTGCAGACAGTTAGTGCTGAATCGTGGGATTCAATGCAGTCGCGGTTCGTTGACCGTGTCACGACGTTGAGAATCCCTCGATTCTCGTTCAAGGCTCATGTCGATTTAGAGCAAGCGATCACAAGGCTCGGAGGAGGACAACTGTTTGAGCCAAAGAACGACTTGCGCAACATTGCGACCGAACTGCGCGGTGTAGAGATTGGCGGCATCGATCAGTTCTCGTTTCTAGCGGTGCATGAGGGCGCGCAATCCGGATCGGGCAAAGCGACGAATGACGCAGAGGATTCGGAGGACCTACTCGCTTTCGACCGGCCGTTCGCGTTTTTCGTCAGCGACACACAAACAGGGGTGATTCTGCTAGTTGGAGTGGTCAACAACCCAGCAGCTAGTACTTGAGAACTTTAAGCGCAGCTTCCGTCACCTTGTCTGCGGACGGCAGCACGTGCAGCTCCAGCGGCGTCACCCAAGGGACCGGGGTGTCCATCCTCGTCACACGCATCGGCGGGGCGTCCAAAAGCTCGAATGCGTCCTGGGCGACGCGCGCAAGGATCTCACCAGCGAAGCCGCAGGTCATCGGCGCTTCGTTGACCGCCACGATCCTGTTCGTCTTCTTGAGCGATTCGATGATCGTCTCGTTATCGAGCGGGACCAGAGTGCGAATATCGATCACTTCTGCCGAGTAACCCTCTTGCTCTAGGTTCTCAGCTGCTTGAAGGCACTGCCAGACGCACTGTCCGTAGCTGACCAGTGTCACGTCTTCCCCCTCGCGGACGATCTTCGCCTTGCCAAGCGGCACGAGCGCGTCGTCCCCCTCGGCCAACTCCTGCTCGATCTTTCGGTTGCGATACAGCTCCTTGAGCTCGTAAAAAATCACGGGGTTGGGATCTCGCAGAGCGGACTTCAGGAGACCCTTTGCATCGGCTGGCGTCGATGGGCAGACGATTTTCAGGCCCGGAGAGTTCGCGAACCACGCCTCGTTCATCTGACTGTGGTAGAGCGCACCTCCACCGTACGCACCAGCAGGGCCGCGGATCACCATCGGGATCGATATCTCACCCGCCGTGCGGTAGTGGTAGGTCGCCGTGGTGTTGACGATCTGGTCGAATCCGCACGCGATGAAGTCGATGAACTGCATCTCGACCATCACCGTCTTTCCGTTGAGCGCCGCGCCGCACGCGACTCCTACGATCGCTGCCTCGGAGATCGGCATGTCGATTACACGCTGCTCGCCGTACTTCGCCTGCAGCCCGTCGGTGACCGTAAACGCGCCGCCCAGCCGACCGATGTCCTCCCCCATGCAGATCATGTCGGGGTTGCGCTCCATCTCCTCGAAGATCGCCTCTCGCAGCGCGACGAGGTAGTTCTTGGTCGTTCTTTGGGGAGCTTTGGGTGCAGAAGCCATTACGAATCCTCCCTGAACACCCATTGAGCGGCCTCTTCCGGCTCAGGAAGCCCGGACTTTAGCGCAAATTCGACTCCCTCGGTCATGTACTCGACTACCTCCGGCGGGAAATCGTGGTCCGTGTACTCCATAGCGCTCTTGAACTCTGCCGGATACTTTTCAGCCTCCGCCTTGGTCAACATTCCGCCTTCGATCATGAAGTTCTTGAAAACAGAGATCGGGTCGCGGCTAAGGCCGATCTGAACCTGTCCGGCATCGCGGTACTTTCTAGCGCGATCATCGTCGTGGTCGCCGTGCCCGTACGCGCGGAAGGTCTTGCACTCGACGATGCTGGGGCCCTTGCCCGAACGCGCCCATTCGACGGCCTCCGTCACCTTGTCGTAGACGTCCAGCACGTTCTGACCGTCTGCGATCAAGCCCGGGATGCCGTACCCCTTCGCCCTGTCGGCAACGTCCTCCGTAGGCACCTCGAGGTGAACCGGGGTGCCGAACGCCCACTGGTTGTTCTCAACGACCGTGATCACTGGCAGCTTGTGAATGGCCGCGAAGTTGATCGCCTCGTGAAACACCCCTTGCGCCGTCGACCCTTCGCCGTTGTACGTGATCACCACCGTGTCCCGTCCGTCGAGCCGGTCTGCGAGCATCACGCCTGCGGCTACGGGAATCGTGCCGGCCAGCATCGACGTTGAGTGCAGAATGTGCTTGTCGCGACAGCCGATGTGCGACCAGTTGTCCCTGGCCCGATTCGGCGAGTCGACCTTGCCCCACACTTGGGCGCACACCTGCTCGATGCTCAGGCCCATGCGATCTGGAGACCGCCAGCCGCTCTTCATGTCCTTGAGGAAGAACGCTGGCATGTCTCGATGGACGGGGCTGATCCAGTCGTCCGAGCGAAGGCAGTAGAGGGATCCGACGAGGATCGCCTCCTGGTTGTGCGATGAGTACAGCGTGCCGCGCAAGCGTCCGCGCTTTTTCTCCTTGTTCAGGCGCACGTCGAAGTACCGAGCGAGATACAGCTGACTGAGAATTTCTCGATTGTCTGAGGGGTTCAATCGCTGATGCGGCGCAATGTCCGTATCGGTTTTCGACTTAATCCTTGTCTTGCTGGCTTTAGAGCCAGATTTCGTTGCCAAGTGCTTCTCCGAATCCAGCGGCAATCCTTGTCACTAGGGCCGCCCATTTTACCTTTGCCTTCAGGTTCATTTTCGGCTCAAAGGGCCCAGCGCATCAGCCGAACGCCAAAAGAAGAAGCCCCCAGCCGTTCGCTGGGGGCCTCTCACAACGACCGGATCGACGCCCACATTCGGGCGTCAATCCGGATACGTCGATCCCGAGACTATACTTTTTAGAGCTTGGCTCTTGCCTTCGCTACCTCTTTCACTACCGCGTCGTACGGCTTGTAACCGACGAACTTGTGAATGACGTCGCCGCTGCTGTTCAGGAACACAACGGTCGGCAACGCGTTTGCCCCGTACTTCGACTGCAGGGCCGGGTTATGATCCGTGTTGACCTTTACGAGAACGAAATCCTCTACAACCAGAGCTTTGAATGAATCCTTGCTGAAAACTTCAGCTTTAAGCTTTTTGCAGAAGCCTCACCAGTCAGCGTAGAAGTCGATGATGACTCCCTTGCCGAGCGCGGCGGCGTTCTCCAGCGCGACATCGAACTCCGTAATCCACTCGGACGACGATAGGTCGGCTACGGTCATCTCTTCGGCCCCTTCAGGCGCCGTGAAGGCGAACGTTGCCGACGCAACAGCTTTCGTGTTGATCGACTTCGTGTTCAGAATCTTGGTCGATGACGAACCCGTAGCAGTCGATGTGAACTGGGCTTGTTTCAGCAGGCCGTCGGACTCTCCGATATACAGCGTGAACGAGGAATCGCCGTTGCGATTGACGACCGCAGAAATAACGCGAAGGGTCTCGCCCCTGCGCTTCTTCGTGCCCTCGTTCTTGCTAGAGTAGATTCGGTCCATCGCCTTGGAGTCGAAGAACGACCGCCAGATTGCTAGATCATCGTCGTCGAACAGGCCCGTGAGCGCTTCATGAGTCTGCTCTTTCGTGAAGTACTTGTTGCGCTTTTTGTCATAGGTCGTGATCGTCTCGCCATCTGCGTAGAACGTCTTCGCAGGCGTGTCGATCATTGCAAGATCAGGTTTCGCCAAAGTTACATGGTAGGAAGCTGATGTTCGCCCTACCTCTTGGACGGTGTAGGACACGTCCAAGCCTTCGGCCGAGTTGAGAGTCTTGACGAATGGAGCTAGGTGTCCGGCGTCAAACGATAACGCCACGACACCGACTGCAGCCACCGCAAGAACTGCTATAACGGCTTTTCGGATCATTGTTTTTTTCTCTCCGGGATCATTAGCACACTGTGCTACAGAGTATTGTATACCAAAACCCGCCTGGCGCGCCATGTATTAGAATGAATGCGATGCGGCTGACCTCGCCACTCACCATCCTGCTCGCCCTGTTCACGATCCTCTGCCTGGTTTTTAGCTCAAAAACGCCGTACCGGCAGTCGGGACGCCTTGTTCACCAGGCCGGTGACGCTGTGGATATCGGCGCTCCCGACGAAAGACAGCACGCCAACTACGTGCAAAGCCTGCTGGATGGCGACGGATTTCCGGTGCTCCAGCCTGGCAGCCCTGATCTGGGCGAAACGTACCAGGCGCACCAGCCGCCGCTTTACTACGTTCTGGCGGCAGGGTTCTGCAAGCTCACGGGGGCCGAGCCGAGCGACCGCCCCAGCGGCGGACGACTTCGACTCTTGAACACGATCATAGGCCTCGGAACGCTGGTCGCACTGTTCATGGCGGCGCGCTGGGGGCTGAAGAGCGACGCGATCGGCCTGGCTGCCGTGGCGTTCGCCGGCCTCATGCCGATGTTCATAGCTCTGCACTCTGCGGTCAGCAACGACCCTCTGCTGTTCCTCATCTGTTCGTGGACCGTAGCCCTAGCGGCAAGGGGCATTCGGCAAGGATGGGATTGGAAGTTGGCGGCGTGGTGCGGAGTGGTCGTCGGACTCGGCCTGCTGACTAAAACTACCGCTCTCGCGCTGCTGCCGACCGTCGCTGTTGCGCTGCTGTGCACACGGTTGTGGGGCGAGGGGCGACCTCCCGTTCGCGTGTGGCTGCTGGCCCTCGTCCTGCCGGTCGTCATCGCCTCGCCGTGGATGGCCCGCAACCAAGACTTGTACGGCGACCCGTTCGCGATCAGCGCGTTCAACGAGGCGTTCGTCGGCTCACCGAAGCCGCAGACGGTCGCCCTGCCGATGCGGCTCATAACAGATCCCGTATACCGCGAGGTTGCGACGAGGATTATCGATGAAGCTGGAGAAGACGGTATTCAGGCACAAGTCCTCATGGATCGCGTATACGACGAGGTCGGTTTCACGCCAGCCGTCCATTTGGACTACTGGGCGAACTGGGTTGGGTGGTGGACGGCTCGCTCGTTCGTAGGGGTGTTCGGGTACATGGACATCTTTCTGCTCGAGCCTAGCGAACCGACGCCAGGAAAGAACCCGATGGGAGCCTCGAACAACCTATACAGGGTGGTCATGGCGGCACTGGCGCTGGTTTGCCTGGGCTGGCTGCTGTCGCTCCGACGTAAGATGGATGGGGCGACCAAGGCGCTCACGATCACATGCGCGGTCCTGCTCGGCGTGGTGGCGCTGCTGTTCGTCAGGTTCAACTTGCAGTATTTCCAGGGTCAGGCCAGATACCTGTACCCGGCTATCGCTCCGATCTCGCTCGGGCTGGCGGGCGGGCTGTGCTTCTGGCTCAAGGGGCGGGAGAAGTACGCGTGGGTCTTTGTAGCCGCAGCGCTGCTGATCTTGGACTTTCTGGCGTACAAAGCCATATCGACTGGATTCCCCGTACGCATCGGTTGAACCTCGTACAGTTGCCGGGTTGGGTCAGTCGAACGGTTTTAGCGCCTATTTGGGTCGGTAACATGACGCATAGGCGAAGCGTCAATTGAGGTAAGTGGTGTCGGTCATTCACGAGGCTAGGCAGGTAGGACAGTTCGACGAGGACATCGTACTCGTCGAGCGGGTCTTGGCAGGCGACGAATACGCGTTTCAAACCGTGTTCGAGCGCTACCACGACAAGGTGTTCTCGATCGCCCTCGGTGTGCTGCTGGACCGCGACGAAGCGGCTGACGCCGTTCAAGAGATATTCACGCTCGTATTTCGAAACCTCAAGAAATTCGACGGTCGCTCCCGCTTCTCCACTTGGCTGTTCCGCGTGGCGGTCAACCGCAGCATTCAGCAAGCTCGGAAGATGAAGTACAAGAAGCTGAGCGTTCCACTCAACGAAGCCGCCGAGAACGTGGAGGGCGAGAAAGTCGACCCCGTAGTCGACCCGGATATCGAGGTCGCCATGGCGAGCCTGCACCCGGCGGATCGCGCGATGCTGACCCTGTTCTACTGGGACGAGTTGAGCCTTCTTGAGATCGCAGAGAGCCTCGGTTGCTCTCCGAACGCGGCAAAAACAAGGCTGTTCCGGGCGCGCGAAAGGTTCCGGATGCAGTACGAGGAGGTCGCTGGCAGCGCATGAAAATCCCGCGCGAGATGGATGAGTTGATGTGGTCCGTCGCTGAGGCAGACGACCCTGAGGCGACCGCCGAGTTTGGAGAGCGCTACCCTGATCTGCGAATCGAGATGACGAAGCGGCTCAAGATGGTTCGAGGCTTGAAGGGCTCTCGGCCCAGGTCGCGCGCCGAGCGCTTCGTGCCAGTGCAGACCGTTCGGCATTTTGGGCCGACCAAGCTGGCCGTCGCCGGAGTCACGGCTCTAGTTCTGTTCTCCGTCGCATTCGCGTCGTACGCAGTATTTCAGATCACGCGGAAGCCGGACTCTAACGCGGCCCCGGTCGAGCAGACGCCCCCGTTTGAGCCCTCGACCGGTCTTGGTACACCCGATGACGCCGTGGGATTGCTGGACGTGAGCCCTGGCCGAAATCAGAGCGCTGATCCTGCTGGACCTGAACCGGTGAACGATCTGTTTCTGAATCTGGTCACGATCAGCGAGCCTCGCATGCTGCTGACTGACGCATTAAGAGCGGTGGCAGTACAGGCCGGGGTCACGATCACCATCGCGCCGGGATTCCAAGACCTATACATCAGAATCGAATACATCGACGCGCCTGCCAAGCAGGTGTTAGCCGATATGGGGCGAGTCTTCGGGTTTACGGCGATGCAACAGAACGCGAGAAGCGCTTTGATCATCCCCGCTGTCGATCCGTTGTCTGCCAGTTCGCCGCCGTTCGGCCTCGGTTCGAGCGAGGTGATCGCTGGGGATATCGTTCCGTCAGAGCCTGAAGCCGCGCCCGACGAATCGGGAGGCGAAGAAGCGGAGGAGGCTGACGGAGGCCTGATCATCATCACGCCGTCGAAATCCGACGACGACGACGGGGAGCACAAGGACCGTCCTGGCGTTGACGCCGGAGATACCGGCGACGACGACAGAGGCGGAACCACGCCTTGAAGAAGAAAGCGTTCACGCTGATCGAACTGCTCGTCGTCTGCCATTTAGGTAGTCTGGAACGTCGCCCGCTGCACCGTCGGCCGCTTCGCTGTCGTCTGCCTTCGGCGTCGTCTGGTCGTCCTGGCGACGACTAGGCGGCAACCTGGCGACTACTAGACGACGGCACGAAGTGCCCGACGACGATCGGACGACGGGACGACGCCCGTGATCTTTGCGGACGGCCACGCCAAGAGCTATACGGCCAATGGCATCAAGTCCGGTGGCAGCGGAATCGTTTGGCGATTCCGATAAAACTACGGAAATCCTGCCAACGTAGCTATAATGTGGGCTGAACTTACGACGACAGGAGTCGATCTTATGGCGGGCACCCAACGCAGTTCCAACGTCCGTGAAGAGCAGATGCAAAAGGCTGTCATTGTCATGGTGCCGGGCATCATCGCTTTAATCTTCGCAATCGTTTTCTTCGTCTATGCCTCACCGTACACGACAGGACTGAGATGGGTTCTGCTGCTTGCTGCAGTCGTTGCTCTCGGCTTCGGGATTCGCATTCTCGCGCAAATGCGCCAAGTAGACAACGTCGAGCTCACTTGCGCGTTTTGCGGAGCCAAGAACTTCTTCACGACGGCTCCGCAGAGCGACGTCCGATGCGACAAGTGCAACCGCGACATCCCCGTTTTGGACGGGCGCGTACTCAAAGTCCACCAGGTGCGCTGCGGGTTCTGCGGCGAGCTGAACTACTACAGCGAGAAGAGCACCGGCCTGCTGTGCGAATCGTGCGACCGGGAGATTCCGATCTCGACGGATGACTCAGACTCCGCGTCTCCCGCTCTCCATACGTACTCCATGCACGATCCAACCAAGGTTCGGTACAACCTCGTCTTGGTCGATGCGGGGGTCAAGCGCGAGGCCATGATTCCGACCTTGCAAAAGATGCTGGCGCTGAACCGTAATCAGATCAAGGACATCATCGACCGCACACCCGCCATTCTCCTTCAGGGTGTGCCGAAAATGAAGGCCGAGCTGCTGGCCGCCGAAATCAAGGCCCAGGGCGGCGTTGCCGAAGCAAATCCGGTTGAATAGCACCCTGCCCCGAGGTCCTCAAGGTGGGCGCGTCCAGAATCGGGCTTGAGGTATCTTAGCCGTGAACTGAGCCTACGGTCGTCAGGTCGTTTTTGTATGCCTGTCTTGAGTGGGTTCGGGGGTCGCCTGTCTATGTCTTTGGTATTCAAATCGCTCCTAAAGCTCTTGCGTGGAGTGCGGACTCGACGGCTCGCGCTTGTCGCAGCCATTTCAACGTTCTTGGTGCCGTCTTTTGCATTCGCCGCAGGCGGAGGGAGCGTCTCCCTCCACTTCACCAAGTCGGACTTCACTTACCTATACATATCGCTCGGGTTCGGCGTCGTTGCGCTTTTTGTCGGCTGGCTGATCAGCAGGTACGTCATGCGCCAGTCTTCGGGCGACGAGAAGATGCAGGAAGTCGGCGCCGCGATCAAATCCGGCGCGCTCGCATATCTGAGGCAGCAGGTAACGATGATGTCCGTTTTCGTCCTTCTGCTTGCGATCGGCCTGTTCTTCATGTTCAGCAGCAGATACGACGAGATGCTGGCACTGTGGATCTCGCTCAGCTTCATCGGTGGTGTCGCGGCTTCGTACTTTGCTGGCTACATCGGCATGATCATGGCGGTCAACGCCAATACGCGCACCGCGCACGCGGCGATCAGCAGTTTCAAGAACGCGCTGGAAATCGCGTTCAAGGCCGGAGCCGTCGCGGGGCTGGTAACGGTCGGCATGGGGCTGATCGGCGCAACGCTCATCTTCATGATCGCGAAGGGCGACGCGATGAAGCTGCTGATCGGATTCGGGTTCGGCGGTTCGCTCGCGGCGCTGTTCATGCGCGTCGGTGGAGGCATCTTTACCAAGGCTGCCGACGTAGGAGCGGACCTTGTCGGCAAGGTAGAAGCCGGCATTCCAGAGGACGATGCGCGAAATCCGGCGACGATCGCCGACAACGTCGGCGACAACGTCGGCGACTGCGCCGGGATGGCGGCGGACATTTTCGAGTCGTACGAGGTGACGCTGGTTGCCGCGCTGGTGCTCGGCGCTGCGACGGCGACGATGTTCGACCAAGAGACTTGGATGCGCCTGATCCTCTTCGCCCTGATGGCCCGCGGCGTCGGCATCATTGCGTCGATCGTGGGCATCTTCATGGTCAAGGGATCCGACGACATCGACGTGGATCCGCTGAGGCTGATACGGCGCGGTTTCAACAGTTCCGCGCTCATCGCGATCGCTGCGACTTTGGGTCTTGCTTACTTCATGATGGGCGGGCCGAAATCGCAATCCGAATTAGTCGTCTCCAACGAACTGATTTCGTCGGAGACCCAACTGGTTGAAGACTTCGCGGCCATCCACGAGATTCTCGATGAACTGAGCGAAGATGAGGACGTTCCAAAATACACGATCTCTGTCGACAAAATCCTCGAGTCCGAAAGGTTCAACGCGATGTTTCCGGAAGACGGAGCGCTAGGTCCTAGGCGAAGAGACTTTGTTTCGGTCGCGATTTTTACCGAGGAAGTCGACGTACAGCCGGCAAAAAACCTTCAGCACTTCAAGCCGATCAATTTCTCCGATGAAGACAATCCGGTGCTGAGCTATACGGTTTTCAAGGCTGCTGAGGGTTTCGGCGAAGAGCCGACGATCATTACGTTTGGCGAGGCGTACGAAGACAACGATCTCTTTGTCTATGAAGTGGAGATCACAACCGCAGACTTCCAAATACCGGCGGCTGGAGGGCAGCCACCGGCTACGACGAGTACCCAGCGGTCGTACTACGGCCCGATGTCCGAGGATCAGTTCAGCGCTATAAAGGAGCAGGCGGCCAGCTTTCAGCAGCAGTTTGAAACCGTGAACAAATTCGATGTGACGCTGTACTCGAATTCTGAAGGAGACGTTCGAGCTGCGATCAGCAAAGGAGAAGAACACCTGGCATCCTATCTGCTAGAGAGTTCGCCGGGAAGTCCGAATCCTGCGAACCCAGGCATCAATTTCTATAAGAGCGACGTGAAGACGGTGAAGACCGCGTACGACGCATTGCTGCTCGACCCCGCCCAGCGCATGCCGCAGGAGTTCCGCGCGAAGATAGCGACGATCGAGCAGCACACAGCGGCCTGGTGGCAGTTTGCCCTGTGCATCATTTTCGGCATACTCATGGCCTTCGTGTTCGAGAAGCTTACGGACTACTACGTGAGCCTGCGCGGCAAACCAGTCCAGGAGGTCGCAGGCGTATCGACGGCAGGGCCTGCACCGATGATAATCACAGGCTTCGCGCTGGGCAAGGAGTCGTCGGTGTTCAGCCTGCTGGCGATCGTGGTCTCGCTCATCATGCCGCTTCTGGTGTTCAACCCAGCGGAGTACGGCGGATACCTGCTCAGCTTCTACGGCATTGCGCTCGTCGGACTCGGCCTGCTGACGACCACGGGGTTCATCTTGGCGATGGATACTTTCGGGCCGATCTCTGACAACGCGCAAGGCATATTCGAAATGTCTGGAGCAAACAAGACCCACCCCGAAGCGGCAAAGGCTATTCAGCGGCTCGACGCCGCCGGCAACACGACCAAGGCGCTGACGAAAGGCTTCGCCATCGCGACAGCCGTTGTTGCCGCCGTCGCTCTGTTCCACGCATACGTCGAGGAGGGCGGACTGACGGTAGTCGGCATGCCGCTGCAAGTTCCGGAGATATTCCTCGGAGTGTTGATCGGCGGCGCGGCGCCCTATCTCTTCTCCGCCTTCGCGATCAACGCAGTCGGCAGAGCCTCGTTCGAGCTGATCAACGACGTTCGAGCACAGTTCAGAAACGACCCCGGCATTCTAGCCGGAACGAGCAAGCCGGACTACGCCAAGTGCGTGGCCATCGTGACCAAGGCAGCTCAGAAGGAGCTGATCGGACCAGCGGTGCTCGCTATCGCGTTCCCGGTCCTTGTCGGGTTCGGTTTCTCCATCGGCAAGGAAGGCAACCTGGTCGGTGCGCAAGCCCTGGGCGGATTCCTCGTTGGCGCAATTGTGTCGGGTCAGTTGCTAGCGGTGATGCTGGCCAACTCCGGCGGTATCTGGGACAACGCGAAGAAGCTGATCGAGGACGGGATGTACGGCGGCAAGGGCAGCAAGGCTCACGAGGCAGGAATCGTCTGCGATACTGTCGGCGACCCGTTCAAGGATACTGCCGGCCCTGCGCTCAACCCGCTGATCAAGGTCATGAACCTCGTCGCGCTCCTGATGGTGCCGATCGTCATCATGCCGAGGTCGGATGCAGTGCTGATCACGATTACTGTGATAGCAGCCCTTGCTCTAGCAGGCGCTGTGTACTGGTCGAAGCGCGGCAGCATGTTCGAACTGTTGCAGGCAGGCCAGGCCGAGGCCGAGGCCGCAGGCAAAGGCACGTCCGAGTAGCGCCGCACACCGGCCAACGATAACAGGCCGCGAGCTACCTGCTCTCGGCCTGTTATCGTTGGCGCCTAGGTTTGTTCGCGGTTTTAGGATAGAATCCGATCATGGCAACTGTCGAGGACATCCGCGCCCGCAAGAAAATCAGAAGCGAGTTTTCCAAACGACTGCTCGATATCACGGCTCTCGACTTGCAGGTGCTGCACAAGGTGCTCTACATTCGTGGAGTGGTCAAACCGATCAAGGGAGGCAATCCGGACACCAGGGCCGAAGTAGAGCGGATCAAGAACATTATAATTCAGTCCGGCCTGGTCAAAGACGTCATCATAGATTGCGCGTTCAGATCCTGATCAGACTGCCGACCTCGCCTTCCGCACCGTTTGCGATATAGCCAGTCTGGGCGCCCACAAGAGCTGCTCGGCCTGCCCTTCGGGACAGACCGTGGCACCCTCGACGTGTAAGCGCCCTGGCTTTTTCTAGCTCAACCTGACGCGGTACTTGAGGGTCACTTCGCCGCCTGCAGGCACGGTGATCGTCCACTGGACAAGCCGTGCCGCCAGCTTCGTGCTCTCCGCCGACTCCTCGACGATCTTCCAGTTTTGCCAGAAGTCTTGCACGAGCCGCAGCTCGATGTCCGTGTCCTTCTCGTTGTACACGGTGATCTCGACCGACCGCTCGACCGTCCGCTTGTTGATTCGCTTAGCGTCAGCCACTTTCTGCAATGCGTAAACGTCGAACACCTCGGTCAGGGTCAGGCTCTGGCTCGCGTCCTTCGGCATGTCCTGAATCGCCGAAGCGCCGATGTATCGCAGAGCGCCGTCGTCGCCCTGTTCGTAGAACCGTACCGTTCCTGCTGGCAGCGGCTCGCCAAGGCCGTTCTTCTCGCTGTTCCGGAGCTTTATGCTCAGGGTGGCTTGGATGCGCTGGTCGGGCCTGCCGTAGTAGCCGTAGGACCCGACGGGCGACAGGCGGATCGCGTAGTCGCGCTTCGCAGCGACGCTGCTTGACTCGAGCATCTTCACGCGGCTGTCCTGGTTCGGGCTGATCGTGGCGGTTGCTTCGTACGGGTATGCGTGCAGCTCGCCGAGCGACTCTGACATGGCTTTGCTGTCAAGGACCACGCCATCGTCATAAGACTCGGCCAGCGGAGCCCCCATAATCAATGCCTTCCCGGCCATCGTCGCAAGGGCCGCACGGTTCGGGGAACCGGCCACGAACCGGATCTTCGCGTTGCGGAACTCCGCTTTCGTGCGGTTCTGGACGGTGGCCCAAAGCTCAAGGTCCAACAGGTCTTCGTCCTTCTGTAGGACGGCGACGTAGTCCGCACGCCATGAGAGCCCCCGAGTCAAGTAAGAGAGGCCCATGCGCGACTGCCCGGCGCTCGGACTGTCGACGACCGCGCGAAATCCCTGCATCACCGCAAACTCGTCCGTGGCGGGCACCTCGATCGTCGCGTCGGGATTGACGATGTACGTGTCACCGACGCGGACGACGATGTTCCCAGGAGAGGCGACTTCGAGGATCCCCTCCTGGCGATCGCCGACCTTGCCGCTCGTGCCGCGGTACACGAGCACGACCTGTTCGCCCAAGTATCTATCGAGCATCTGCTGCCCGTTCTGCACCCCGCGCTCGAAAGTAGTGGAGACAACATTCTCTCCACCACCGTCGGGCCAGAAGAACGCCGCTGAGTTCTGGTCGATCTGGTCGCTGATCCCGGTCAGCGTTACGTCGTTGCGACCCTCCTCGAGGGTCAGCTCCCTGATGTCGCTCACCATGGCGAAGTCGTTCGTAAAGACGACGATTTCAACGGTCGAGGGCTTTGCCTTTGTTCCTGTCTTGGCCTGAGCCTCAACACAACCGGTGAGCGGCGCACAGACTGCGAGTGCCGCAAGGGCTATGAATACGTTGCGTGCTTCCATAACCCTTGGTGTCAGCGCGCAGTTCAATGGTTCACTTAACCGCGCGTTACCGCCGGATGAGTTTCCCGATCTCGCCTACGACGAACATGCTCCCTGTGACGACGATGGTCGTACCGGGATGCGTTGCGCCCAAACACGATTCGAGAGCCGAGGCAACGCTCTCATGCGTGCTGGACGTCGGCAGGAACTCCCGCGCTTCCTGAATGATCGATCGCGGGTCTTTCGACCTGTGAAACTCCAACCGCGCGACGAACGCGGAGCTTATCGACCCTTGAAGCACCTCGTAGAACGATCGGCAGTCGTGCCCGTCTACCCGTCCTGTTATGAACGGCACGGGAAGTTCAATGCTCTCCTCTTTCAGCGTTTGCAAGAGCGCCTTAGCCGCATCTGGATTGTGAGCGCCATCGAGAATGAACCGCCTCCCTCCGTATTCGACCTGCTCGAATCGTCCTGGCAGCCAAGCTTTCCGCACTCCGTCGGCAACGCGGCTCGGGTCGTCGATCGCTCCGGCAGCATCGCAGGCGGCGATCGCCAGCGCGGCGTTCTGCAACTGGATCGAGCCCCTTAGCCTGGGGTGAATCGGGGGATGTCTTCGGATCGGCGTCGCGATGCCAGATTCGTCGAGGATGATCTCCTTTCCAAGACTCCAGGTTTTCGCACTTCGAGCGTCCGCTATCTTGCAGATGGCGTCTCTTGCGGGCTCAGGCATGTTGCCCAAGATAACTGGGATCCCCGGCTTGATGATGCCCGCCTTCTCTACTGCGATCTCCTCCACCGTTTCGCCAAGAATCTCCGTGTGATCGAGCGAGATGTTCACGATGACGGACGTCCGCGGCGTGACCACGTTCGTCGCATCGAGCCGCCCGCCGAGCCCAACCTCGATTCCCACCCAGTCGACGCCCAACTCCGCCCAATGAGCGAATCCGAGCATCGTCTTGATCTCGAACTCCGTCGGCCCACCCAAGTCTGTGGCTTCTAGCTGCCTGCCCATTTCCAACAGCCGGGTCGCAAGCCGCGCAAAGTCGTCTCGCGCGATCAGCTCGCGGTCGATCTGCACGCGCTCGCACACGTCGTACACGTACGGGCTGAACATCGCGCCGGTGCTGTGCCCCTGCTCGACGAGGATGCTCTGGATGAACGCCGTCGTGCTTCCCTTGCCGTTCGTCCCCGCGACGTGAATGAACTGCGGCCCGTTGGCTTCACCGATCTTGTGCTGCAGCCCAGCCAGCCGAACGAACTCCTGCATGCGGTCGAGCCCGAGCCGCCAGCCGCGAGTGCGCAGGCTGCCGAGTTTGGCCACCGCGTCGTCGAAGCTAAGAGTTGACAAGTCCGGACTCTTTGATGCGTCGCACGGCCTCGACAAACCGCTCACCGTCCTTGTCGCCGAGCAAAGTCAGCGACATCCGCACGTACCCCTCTCCCGCGCTCCCCGCTCCGTTTCCGGGGACGATCACGATGCCCGCCCTCTCGATGAGCGCAGTGCAGAACTCCGCGCTGGTCATGTCGTTGCGCGGCACCTTCGCCCAGACGAACAGCGTGGCTTTCGGCTTCGGAATGTGCCAGCCGATCTCCGCGAGGCCGTCGCAAAGCACGTCGCGCCTCTTCTGATAGATCGCGATCGTCGCGCTGTTGTCGACTTCTCTCAATGCAAAGGCCCCCGCCTCGGCTACCGCCGGAAACTGCTTGCTGTCGATGTTGTCCTTCATGCGCTGTAGCGCAGCGACCGCGTCCGGGTTGCCGAGCGCAAACCCGAGCCGCCAGCCGGTCATGTTGAACGTCTTGCTGAGCGAGTGCATCTCGATCACGACGTCCTTTGCACCCTCGACCTGTAGTGCTGACGGGTTTTTGAATCCGTCATACGTCACCGTCGCGTACGCCATGTCGCTGACCAGCAGGATGTCGTGATCGCGACAGAACTTCACGACGTCCGCATAGAACTCGCGCGTCGCAACGGCAGTCGTCGGGTTGTGCGGGTAGCAGATGTAGAACAGCTTCGCTCTCTTCGCGGTTTCCTTTGGTATCTTTGTCAGATCAGGCAGATAGTTGTTCGCCTCCATCAGCGGCGTTTCGTACACTTCCCCGCCGGCCATTTTAGCGTTTACGTTGTACACCGGGTAGCCGGGGTTCGGGACGATGCTGACGTCGCCCTCGTCGATGTACGACCACGCGATGTGCGCCAGCCCCTCCTTGCTCCCGATCGTTTCGCATATGTCGGTCTCGGCGTCCATCTGTACGCCGAACTCGCGCTCGTACCACTCGACGGCGGCCTGCAAGAACGGCGTCCAGCCTCTCGCGCTATCGTCGTATCTGTGGGTCGCGGGGTCTTCGACCGCGGCCTTGAGCGCCTCGCGGATCGGCGCGGGGGTCGGGATGTCCGGATCGCCGATGCCGAGGTCGATCACATCGACGCCTCTGGCGACCGCTTCGCGCTTCACGCGCGAGATCTCCGCGAACAAATACGGCGGGATCACGTCAAATCTCTTTGAAGGAGACGGCATACGGTTCGGATTCTACCGGCGCGCGCCGGATGCGCACCCTGCCGGGGGAATGTTGAGGAGTTTCCGCGAAGAACGAAGCGTTGGGAAACGGGCCGAGTCGCTGTGAAATATCGAGGTCGAGTCCAAAACCGTCCACGCACTATGAGTTTATGGAACCTGCGCTTAAAGCCGAACCGTCATAAGATCAGAGCGAGCAGAAAATGAACTTTATCGGATTGCTTCAGATTGTCGTCGCCATGAGCACTGGGGCGCAGGACGCTAGCGCCGCCCAGGTCGAGCCCGAATCCCTAACTCCGTTTCGGATCCAGTTCGTTCGATCGGTCACCGGAATGAATGTCGAAGTGCTGCTAGATGGCAAGTACAGGAAGACGTCGAGCGCTGGTCGGCTGTACATTCGCAGCGAGACGAATAGCGCCGGATCTTACTGCGGCGACATACGCTCTCCGATGCGATCCGGGCAGTACTTCTCCGTGATTCAAAGGAGCTCCAAGGCCGTCGGCGGGAATATCGCCAAGGCCGGAAACATCGTCGCGGCGGGTTTCCACAAAGCGCGGACTCAGGCCGAGTGCGCTGCGCTCCAGCTTGCGATCTGGGAGGCTGTCGAGGACGGTGGCAAAACGCCAGATTTTTCGAACGGGCATTTCGCCGTCCGGGCACCGTCGGACGTACTCGCGCTTGCAGGCGAGTTTTATAAGGCCGTCTCGACCCCGGCTGAAGCAATCTACTTGCAGACCGGCGGCGACGGGCAGAGTCAGTTCACCGCTTTTTGACCCGGCCAGCCCGAGTTCCCCCGGAGGCCCGGCGCGCTCGCCGCCGACTGGTATCCTATCCGCTGTCGAGGCGTAGCTCAGCTTGGCAGAGCACCTGCTTTGGGAGCAGGGGGTCGCAGGTTCGAATCCTGTCGCCTCGACCATTGTTGTCAACCTAGAACGGCCTTTTCGGGATCACTGCCATTCTTGTGCTTCAATATGGGTATGCACTGGACGCCGTTCACAGACCTGCGGTTTTTGGCGGCTTATGGCTATACGTTGATCGTTCTCGGAGCAATCGGCGCACTTGCGCTTCCTTTGCTGAACTTGATCGCGCCAGAACAGATTGTGCCGGGGCTCGTCTCGATTTCTCTTGCCGGAGGTTTCGTCGTCCTGGTAGGAGTGACTCTCTTATGGATGGCCCTTGGGAGGCAGCCCAAGTCAGCGTCTCTTCGACGGGCCCGCGCCTTCCTTTTCTCATACCTGCTGAGACTTACAAACATCAGCCACGATAAGAAGTCCAAGGCGATCGTCAAATGGATTCGGGTCGCCTGGGTACTGCTAGCAGTCGCAACTCTGGCCGCTTTCACCCAACGCGCAAACGATGAACGGGCATTGGTCAGTGTCACTATCATCCTCGGTATAGGGTTGCTTCTCATTTGGATCCTTTGGTTGAATGTCTGGTTGCTCGTCCGGCAGGCACGAATGGAGCGGCGCAAACTCGACGATTGACTGATTCCTATCAGCCTTCCATTGCGTTTCTTTCAACTCCTGAGACTCGACGAATATTTACCGTGGCGGTATAAACTGGAATGCTCGACCATGAGATTGCTGACGACCCGAATTTGAGGAAAGTAAACGTGGCACGAATAAGCAGTCGGTTGCAAATCGCCGCAACGCGGCTTCTGGTCGTATCCATGATATTGTGGTTCGTAACGGAAGGATTGTATATCTCGCCTCCAGTTCAATTTGTTTTGCCAGCCTCTGCGGCCCCAGTATTAGAGCGGTTGCTGCTTCCAACGCGCATTTTCATGCTGCTCTCTCTTGCTGTGGTGGTGTTTCTCGCTATCAAGGAGAATAGGGCTCGCAAGTGACGAAATACACCTCAGTGAGAAAGACGGAAGATCAGGCTCAACGCTCCTCGGCGTCCTTCTTTTCCTTCCACTCCTGAGACTCGACGTATACTTGAGACCTGGGATCAAAGAACCCGTGACGTCAAAACAAGCCTCGAAGAAACTGACTTTTGCATTCTTTGTTATGCTCATTGGCACCACCGCAGTGAGCATCGTCGTCTTCACAAATTACACCACGGGGTCTGCCGAGTTCAAAGATCAAGCTCGCTCGACAATCGGAATGACGGCCGCGGAAGCCGTGGCTGTCATGGGCGAGCCCCTTAGAACATTGACCGGGGCCGAGTACACGTCTGAGTATCGAAGCGGTTTCGTACGCTCGTACGAGCCTGATCCGCCAAGGGTTGACGCGGACATTGTCTTGGCCTATCACTATTCAATCTCGATGGCGCTTCTGTTCATCAAGGACGGCGTCGTGATCGAAGTGTACTACGGAGAGACGTAAGACCTTATGCCTCAGGACGGGCAATCGACGCGCTTCCACTTTTCGCTCGCTACGTCCTGAGGCTTGACGCTTGGTGAACAGCCTCAGGACGTGGTCCTTTTATCCATGCCTCGTGACGGGTCTTCGACGCCTTCCATGCCACAGAACCGGTAGTACGCCGCCGCCCTCACATCCCTGCGCCCATCACGAGGAAGAAGAACAGACCGTAGCCGCACGTCGAGAAGATGAGCAACCCGACCCCCCACCACATCCAGATCTTCTGGCACGCGAGGCAGTCCTGCGCCGTGTAGAACCGACCGCTGTTCCACGCCGCCTCGTTGCCCTTGATGCCGCAGTAGATCGAAAAGGCGATGCTACCGCAAGGAATGAAGGCGGCGAGCCAAACCCACAGGGTCCAATACGCGCGGTGGTTGAGACCCCATATCCAGGTGAAAAAGAACGCCCCGAAGTTGAAACCACCTTTGCACTCTGCAGGTATGCCCGGCAGGTTGACGCCGGGTCTTGGATAAGGGCTCGCACTTCCAGGCGGTTGCTGCAAGGCGCTCGATTGCTCAAGACCGGGTGGTTCGTACGGGTTTGCTTGTGCGGCTGGCTGTTGATACTCCGATCCGACCGTCGATATGTCTGGCGAGAAGTCGATCCCAGACACGTCGCCTGCCCGCAAGCGCTGCCCAGTTTCAGCGTTTTCTAGCTGACTGTTCCTCGTGATGCGATCCTCTTTGACCCACTGGTTGAGCGTAGCGATATCCGCCGGTCCGTATTTGTGGCCGTCGCCTGCAATGACGTAGAACTTCATCGGTGTCTCGCTTTCAGTCAGCCATGCTACCGCTTCCGGAGTCAACTGGACAACGGCAGGTCGATCGAGCCCGCTTTACTAATCCATGCCTCAGGCCGTGTACAATCGAGCGCATGATCGTTGCGCTCGCCCTCGCTCTCGCCACGCATTCGGCTGACTTCGACTTCTACGCCTACGGCCCGTACGCCGAAGGTGTGCCGAAGCCTGAGTCGATCCTCGGCTACGGGCCGGGGGAGAGGCACACGACTTTCCGCGACCAGGAGCGGGTGATGCGCGGAATCTCTGATGCCGCAAGCGACCGAGTTCGCGTCTTCCAATTCGGCGAAAGTACCGAGGGGCGACCGCTACGGATCATGGTGTTCGGCAGCCGTGCGAACATCGGCAGGCTGGAAGAGATCAGACAAGAGAACGCACGTGTAGCCGCCGGCCAGGCACAACCGTCAGACGATCTGCCCGCGATCGTCTGGATCAACGAGTGCATCCACGGCAACGAGACTGCCAGCTTCGAATCCGGCATGTGGCTGGCCTACACGCTCGCGGCGTCCAAGCATCCACAGATAACCAAGATGCTCGACGATGCGATCGTCATCGTCAACCCGGTGTACAACCCCGACGGCCACGAGCGCTTCGTCGTCTGGTACAACTCGATCTCCATCGGACATCAAGATCCGCAGGCGGTCGAACACGCGGAAGCCCGCATGGCGAACGGTCGCACGAACCACTACCGTTTTGATCTGAACCGCGACCGCGTGTCGTTTTCGCAGCAGGAGACGCGCATGGAGTTCACGGAGTTCTTGCGCTGGAACCCGCAGGTATACGTCGATCAGCACGGCCAGGTCGGCACGTACTTCTTCCCTCCCGTCGCGCAGTCCGTGCACGCCGGCGTCGATCGCGAGCGGTATGAAAAGTGGGGCGACATCTTCGGCAAGGCGACGGCCAACGCGTTTGACGGCAACGGCTGGCGGTACTTCGTCCGCAAGACGTTTGACCTGTACTATCCCGGTTACCTCGACAGCTCAACAAGCCTTGTGGGCTCGATCGGCATGACGCATGAAACCGACGGCGGTCGCGCCGTGCAGCGCGAGCGCGAGGACGGTTCGCTCGTCACCCTGACCGACGGAGTGGCGAAGCATTTCACAAGCGCGCTCGCCGTGATCGGTTCGGCAGCGGCGAACAAAGACGACCTGCTAGCGAGCTTCGCGGAGTTCAAGAGAAAGGCAGTCTCCGGCGAACACGCCGACGCGATGAAACGGATCATCATCACTGGCGATTCGCGCGCGCTCTCACGCCTCCAAAGCGTTCTTTTTTCCGCTGGAATCGTTTCATCGATGACGATCGGCGTACAACAAAGCGCGCGATCTTTCTACGACGACGAAGCCGTGGATCTTGGACCGCTCTCTGATTCTCTTGTCGTCGATCTCGCGCAACCGAACGGGCCGTTCGCCAAGGCGCTTCTCGCTCCCGGCCAGGACTTCGAAGACGAGTTCACAGAGCGCCAACTCAAGATCCGCGACGAGCTGAAAGAGGACGAGCAGTACCCCTCGCGCGACAGGCCTGAGTTCTACGATTCGACCGGCTGGAGCCTGCCGCTCGCGCACGGTCTGCAAGCGTATTGGAGCTCGTCAACGCCACAGATCGAGGATTTGCCTCTTCGTGGAATGAACATTGTTGCTGGAGGCAAGGTTGGCTGGATGATTCCGTACCGGGACCAGGACGACGCCCTGGCGGTGATCGAGCTTTTGCAAAAAGGAGTCCGTGTTCACCAGGCGACGAAGGAGATGCAGATCGATGAACGGACTGTTCCGGCCGGTACGTTCTTTGTGTTTCGTGATCGAAACGCGGACTTGGAAGACGAAATTGTCGACTCAATTCTGTTTAACCGCGCCCGAAACACCGAACCGCTCGACACGAGTTTCCCCGCCACCGGAGTTGTCGGGCCGGGATCTGGGAGTGTGCGATCTTTAGGTAAACCAAACATCGCAGTCGTATTCGGCGACCAGCCGAACGGTACGCGCTTCGGCGGAATCTGGTTCGCATTAGAGCAACATTTTGAAATCCCGTTTACGCCGATCGGCGCGCGCGCGCTGAACGGCGACCTCAGTGAGTTCACGTGCATCATCCTTCCGCGCAGTTCGTATTCGATGTCCGACAACCTGAAGGAGTGGGTGACCGACGGCGGCTCGCTCGTGCTGTTCGGCGGGACTTCTCTGCTTGGCGAGAAAGGCTTCTTCGAGTTGGAGCGTTCGAAGCTGGAGGACGACAAGAACCCGCCTTCCCTTCCCGGCACAGTGTTCGCCGCGACCCTCAATCCGCGCTCGCCGCTGGCTTACGGCTACGATACGAGTCTGCCGTTCGCGGTGCCGGTCTCGGGCGCGACCTACTACAAGGCGAAGAAAGAAGGCGGCGGAGTCGTGCTGCTCGGCGACGAGCCAAAGGTGGTCAGCGGCTGGGTGTGGCCGGACGAAACCATCACTGCTTTGAAAGGCACGGTGTGGCTGCACGACGAGCAGGTCGGTCGAGGGCACGTCGTGTGGTTTGCCCAAGACCCGACCAGCCGCGCGATGTGGCCGGGCACGTACAAGCTACTGCTCAATGCGATCTTGCTCGGCCGCTGACACGAAAACCACGTCCAATACGTGGCGAAGCGTTCCCCAGCAAGAAGTCAGCGACTACTACGGAGGGGGCCGAGCCCCCCGCGCATTGAGCCAGTCGATCGCACTCTGGAGCTTTTCCCTTTCGACTTCGTCGTCCGAGTCGTCCTTTTCATTCTTGAACAGGTCAGGCAGAGACTCGCCGTCGAAGAGGACGTCGATATCCGCGCCGCTGTCGACCAGAATGTCGGCGATCGCAAGGTTGCCCTCGCTCAGCGCAGCAAACAGTGGCACTCCCTCCATGTCCTCGCCACCGTTGGCGCTAGCACCTTGCTCAAGTAGATCGTTCACGGCATCGACATCCCCGCTCCCGCACGCGAGCATCAGCCTGTACTCAAGGCTCATCTTCTCGCCGGAACAGCCGATTATCGGAACTACGACGAGACACGCGACAAGAAACAGTAAGACGGTTTTAACCCTCATGCAGACATTATAAGACAGAAAAGAGGACTTGAGCCGCGCGATGTGGCCGGGCACGTACAAGCTACTGCTCAATGCGATCTTCCTCGGACGATGACCCGAAGAAGATCTCGTACGCCGGATCGTCCTCTTCCTTCATCCGTGCTCTCAACGCGTTTAGGAGGCGTTGCCCCGGACCGAACTCGCCGGGCCTGCCGTAAAGAATAAAGAGATTCTGCATCTCCCAGGGGTCGGTCGAGAGGTCGAACAACTGCGTGCGCTCGACGCCATCCACATTGTAGAGGATCAGCTTGAGATCACCGACCCGCACTGCGCGCTGTTTGTTCTGATACGATAAGTAGATCGACTCGCGCACCTGCACTCCGGGGGACTTGATCGCCTCGACGAGGCTCTTCGACTCCATCGTTTCGGGCACTTCCAGACCCGCAAGTTCTAACAGCGTCGGACCTGCGTCGTGGTGATAGACGAACGACTCTCTGGTTCTTCCGCGCGGGATTCCCGGCCCTCGGAACACCAGCGGCAGGCCCATGCTGTGCTCGTAGACGTTCTGCTTGCCGAGCAGCCCGTGCTGACCGACCGCAAGGCCGTGGTCGCCGGCGAACACGACGATCGTGTTGCGGTCCAGCCCTTGCCTTTTCAGCTCCGCCAGGATGCGCCCGATGTGGAAGTCGACTTCGCTCACCATCGCGTAGTAGTCGGAGATCTCCTTCTTCGTACGCTCGACCGTGCGAGGCACCGGCGACAGCTTCTCGTCGCGCACGTTCATGTCGCCGTTGTCGAACGGGTGGATCGGCGCGAAGTTCGGCGGCAGCTCGATCTCCGCCGGCGGGTACATGTCGTGATACTCCTGTGGCGCGCTGCGCGGGTCGTGCGGCGAGGAGAACGCGACGTAGATCACGAACGGCTTTTCCTTGTCGCGCGTGTTCTGCAGAAAGTCGATCGCGCCGTCGGCGTATAGCTCGCTCGAAAAAGTCTTCAGGTGCTTGCGGTCGCTCTCAGGGTAGTCGCTCGTCGGGTCGAACCAGTGGATTCGCGGCTCGAAGTGGCCGTTCGTGTCGGGCCAGTGCATGCCGCCGAAGTAGATCGCCCCGCCGTGGCTGAAAAGCCGGTTGAACGCGTCGCGGTTGTTGTGCCACTTGCCGGTGCCGAACGTCTCGTAGCCGTTCGCGCGGAACACCTCGGGCCACGTCGTGAACTCTTCCCTGATGCGCCCTACGTCGACGGCGCCCGTCTCGGGGTTGCGCGGGCCGATGTGCCAAAGGTTCCGCCCGGTCATCAGCATCGCCCGGCTGGGCACGCAAAGCGCCCCGTGCGGACTGCCCATCGTGTACGCGTTCTGAAAGAAGGTGCCCTCTGCGAGCAGGCTGTCGATGTTCGGCGTCTTCACCGGCTCGATCCCCAACGCGCCGACCGCCGTCCGCCTGTGGTCGTCGGTGAACAGGAACACGACGTTCACCGGCGCAGTCGTCGAAACCGCCATCAGCGCGAGAGACACGAGCATGGCGAAACTTTACCCGGAGCAATGGAGCGCGGACTCTTAGTCCGCAACCCGGTCGCAGGACTCTCAGTCCTGCGCGACGTAAGAGCGGTGATGTCCTTCGATAAGCTCAGGATGACGAGCCGGACCCCCAAACGGGAGCGAACTAACCGCCAGCCGCTAGCAGAGCGATGGCGAGCTTACGTTTCTGATCCGCCTCTGCCTGCACCTTCGCAGGGGCCGAGCGAACGCGTTCGAAGTACGCAATCGCCCTTTCGTACTCATGCTTTCGCATGTGAATCCTGCCCAACCGGAAGTTTGCAATAAGGTCATTCGGCCGCAACTGCTGGGCTGCGCCGTAGTAGTACAGTGACTCGTCATCATTGGCATACGATTCCGAGACTATCCCGATCGTCAGCAACCAGTACACTTCCAGCTCGCGTTGCGATCTTGGAGTGGGGACTGTTCTTTGAAGCGATTCCGGCAAATTCAAGTCCAACAGCCCTGCCTTGACCCTGCGCAGGCTTTCTGCCGTCTGGCCAAGGCGAGCCAGCAGCAAGCCGATTCTTGCGAACGACGCCTTGTCCTTTTGAGAGTCGTTGTACTGCATAACGACGCGCAACGCTTCTGCATGATATCCGAGTCGGATGAGCGCTTCACCCTGCAGTCGCAGCAGCCTGAGACTGCTCGGGACAACGTCCAGCCCGTTCCTCGCTGCTCGCTCTGCTACAGCGTAGTCGCCTTCTAGAAGAGCCGACTTGCTGGCCGTCACGTATATATTCGCGATCTCCTGCAGCATCAGCCAGTCTTGGTCCTGCCGAATCTTCTGACTAAATTGTTGACCGACATTCGGCGAGGATTCGATGTCCGCGAAAGCACCCGCCGACACAACAGCGAAAAGTGATACCGTAACCACAGCAAACGTGACGCGCTGCGCCCTCAACGTTCCCCGTAGAGTTCCCCAACCGACCATGGCTCTATTGTACTGGGGATGATAATGACGAGCAATAGCGTCAGATTCCTCACGTGGGCAAGAGCCGGTTCGTTTGAAGTCGGCTTCCATCCAATCTCAACCCCGGTAGAATCACACCCAGACATGGAGCCGATTCACACGCAAGCCAACATTGGCGACGACGAGCACAAGGCGAACCGCGCGGCGATGGACGCGGTGATGGCCGAATACCGCGACCAGATGCAGGCTGTGCTGAAGGGCGGCGGCGAGAAGAACGTCGCCAAGCACAGGAAGCGCGGCAAGATGCTCGCGCGCGAGCGGATCGACGAACTGATCGACTTCGGCTCGCCGTTCCTCGAGTTCAGCACGTTCGCGGCGCACGGGATGTACGACGGGGCGGCGCCCTGCGCGGGGATCGTCACCGGCATCGGGCGCGTGCACGGGCGTGAGTGCATCATCGTCGCCAACGACGCGACGGTCAAGGGCGGCACGTACTTCCCCATCACGGTCAAGAAGCACCTGCGCGCGCAGGAGATCGCCATGGAGAACCGCCTGCCGTGCATCTATCTGGTGGACTCCGGGGGCGCGTTCCTGCCGTTGCAGAGCGAGGTGTTCCCGGATCGCGACCACTTCGGGCGCATCTTCTACAACCAGGCTGTGCTTTCGTCGATGAAGATCCCGCAGATCGCGGCGGTGATGGGCTCTTGCACCGCGGGCGGCGCTTACGTGCCGGCGATGAGCGATGAGTCGGTGATCGTCAAAGGCACCGGAACGATTTTCCTGGCCGGCCCGCCGCTGGTCAAGGCCGCAACCGGCGAAGAAGTGAGCGTCGAAGAGCTGGGCGGGGCGGACGTTCACACGCGACTCTCGGGCGTCGCCGACCACATGGCCGAAGACGACCACCACGCGCTCGAGCTCGTCCGCAACATCGTCGAAAACCTCGGCTCCCCCTCCTCCATTCTTGCGGAGCGAAATGGAGGAGGGGGTTGGGGGGTGGAGGTCCGCGAGCCGGAAGACCCGACC